>JAKONM010000062.1 GCA_022701925.1 Microbacteriaceae bacterium | reverse complement strand
GCGCGGTCTACCTGGCCGCGGCCCAGTCGGGCGGCTCCGCTACCGACGTGCAGCCGGGCATCGACTTCTTCGGCAAGCTGAAGGACGCGGGCAACCTGATCTCGGTGCTGCCGACGCAGGCCACGGTGAACTCGGGCCAGACGCCCGTCGTCATCCAGTGGTCCTTCAACAACGTGGCGTGGGGCGCCGCCAGCGGCTCCGCCGGCAACCCGAACTGGAAGACCGTGATCCTGCCGGGCACCGCGATCGGCAGCTACTACAACCAGTCGATCAACAAGAACGCCCCGAACCCGGCGGCCGCCCGCCTGTGGGAGGAGTGGATCTACTCGCCCGAGGTGCAGAACCTGTACCTGGCGGCCGGCGCCTACCCGGCGATGCTGAAGGCGATGCAGGACGAGGGCACGGTCGACGAGTCCGTGCTGAAGTCGGTCGGCGAGCCGCCGTCGACGCTGGTGCAGCTGACCGCGGACCAGGCCACGAAGGCCGCATCCGTGCTCAAGTCGGGCTGGTCGAAGGCGATCGACTGATCCCATGATCGACACCACCGCTTCCACGACCTCGGTGGCGGGTGCGACCGCGCCCGCCGCCGGGGCGGAGCGGGCCGACGCCCGCGGCGCCGGAGGGCGACCCCTCCGGCGCCGCGGAGCCGGCTGGCTCGGCTTCGCGCCCTTCGGCGTCTACGTCCTGCTCTTCCTGGCGGCGCCGGGCGTCATCGCGATCACCAGCGGCTTCTTCGACGCGGAGGGCCGCTTCACGCTGGCCAACTTCGCAGTGCTGGCCGACGAGACGATCGCCCAGAACTTCTGGAACTCCATCTGGCTGTCCGCGGTGTCCGCCGTGATCAGCGCCGTGATCGGCGCGCTGGTCTGCTGGGCGCTCAGCTCGGCGCGGCCCGACGGCCTGGTGCGCGCCGCGGTCGACTCGGCCAGCAGCGTCTTCGCCCAGTTCGGCGGCGTGATGCTGGCCTTCGCCTTCATCGCCACCTTCGGCGCGCAGACCCTGGCCTGGAACGCCCTGCAGACCGTGGGCTTCGACTCCAGCACCTTCCTCTACTCCGTCGCCGGTCTGCTGCTGCCGTACACCTACTTCGGCGTGCCGCTGATGGTGCTGGCGTTCATGCCGGCCTTCGACGGCCTGAAGCCCCAGTGGGGCGAGGCGGTCGCCACCCTCGGCGGCACGCGGCTGGCCTTCTGGCGCCGCGTCGGCCTGCCCGTGCTGGCTCCCGCGTTCTTCGGCAGCCTGATCCTGCTGTTCGCGAACGCCTTCTCCTCCTACGCCACCGCGGCGGCCCTGATCTCGCAGGGCGGCATCATCACGCTGGCGATCCGCCAGCAGCTGACCAGCGAGACGATCGTCGGCGTCGCCAACAGCGCCGGGGTGCTCGCCCTGGGGATGGTCGTGATCATGGCGGTGCTGATGAGCCTGTACGCGGTGCTGGACCGGCGCACCCGGCGGTGGCAGCGATGACCGCCGCGACCGCCGCCCCGATCGCGGGCGTCGACCCCACCGGCACGACGCCGCCGTCGCGCCGCCCCGCCCGCGGCCGGTACGGCGCGGTCCCGTCGAGGGCGACCGGCACGGTCGTGCTCGTCGTGGTCGGCGTGCTGTTCGCGATCCCGCTGCTGTCCATGGCGACCTTCACGCTGCGTCCAGTCAGCGGCTCAGGGCTCACGCTGGTCCACTGGGCCGCGCTGTTCGACCCCGCGCAGCAGTCGAACTACTCCGACCTGTTCGCGGGCATCCAGAACTCGCTGATCCTGGCGGTGATCGTCGTCGCCATCGTGCTGCTGCTGCTCGTGCCCGCGATGCTGCTGGCCGAGCTCAAGTACCCGCGCGTGCACCGCGTGCTCGAGTTCGTCTGCCTGCTGCCGATCACGGTGCCGACGATCGTGCTGGTCGTCGGCTTCGTGCCCGTGTACCAGGTGCTGCAGGGCGTCGTCGGCAGCGACCCGTGGACGCTGTCCTTCGCGATCGGCGTGATCGTGCTGCCCTACGCCTACCGCCCGATCCAGGCGAACATCGGCACGCTGAACCTGACGACGCTGACGGAGGCGGCCCGCTCGCTCGGCGCCTCGTGGCCCGTCGCCGTGTGGCGCATCGTGCTGCCGAACCTGCGGCGGGGGCTGATCTCGAGCTGCCTGCTCACCGTCTCGGTGGTGCTCGGCGAGTTCACGATCGCGAACGTGCTGTCGCAGAACACGTTCCAGACCGCGCTGCTGCTGCTGCAGCAGACGGACCCCTACGTGGGCGCGCTGCTGGCGCTCGCGGCCCTGCTCTTCGTCTTCGTGCTGCTCGTCGACGTCTCGCGCACGCGCTCCATCGGAGGGCGTCGTCCCAAGAAGAGGAAGTCATGACCACCACCGCCCCCTCTCCCGCCGACTCCCTGGTCGTCCGCGGCACCCCGGTGCAGCTCGTCGACGTGGTGAAGGACTACGGGTCGGGCAGCCGCGCGCTCGACGCGATCAGCCTGGACGTGCAGCCGGGCGAGTTCGTCGCGCTGCTCGGCCCCAGCGGCTGCGGCAAGACCACCGCGCTGCGCGCGATCAGCGGGCTGGAGTCCATCGACTCGGGGCACGTGCGCATCGGCGACCAGGACATCGAGTCCGTGCCTGTCCACAAGCGCGACATCGGGATGGTCTTCCAGTCGTACTCGCTGTTCCCGCACATGACCGTCGCCCAGAACACGGCGTTCGGCCTGCAGATGCGCAAGGTGGGACGCGCCGACCGAGACCGGCGCGTGCAGGAGGCGCTGGACCTGGTCGGCCTGGGCCACCTCGCCGAGCGCTACGCCCACCAGATGTCCGGCGGCCAGCAGCAGCGCGTCGCGCTGGCCCGGGCCCTGGTCACCCGCCCCCGCGTGCTGCTGCTCGACGAGCCGCTGTCGGCGCTGGACGCGAAGGTGCGCGTGCAGCTGCGCGACGAGATCCGCAAGATCCAGCAGGAGACCGGCATCACCGCCGTGTTCGTCACGCACGACCAGGAGGAGGCGCTGGCCGTCGCCGACCGCGTCGCGGTGATGAACGCGGGCCGCATCGAGCAGATCGGCACGCCGGAGGACCTGTACCTGCGGCCCGCCAGCGAGTTCGTCGCCGGCTTCGTCGGTCACAGCAACCGGGTCGAGGGCGTGCTCGAGCACGGCCGCGTCACGGTCGCCGGCCAGGACCTCCCCGTGCTGCCGGGCGCCGTGCCCGACGGCCCGGTGCTCGCCTTCGTGCGTCCCGAGGACGTGCTGCTGGCCGCTTCCGGGCTGCCCGCCATCGTCGTGTCCACCAGCTTCCTGGGCGCCCAGCGCCGCACCGTGGTGCGGCTGGAGGCCGGCTTCGCGCTGACGGTGCAGCACGCCGCCAGCGAGCACCCGCAGCCCGGCGACCTGGTGCACGTGGCGTTCGCGGGGCAGCCGGTCGCGGTCGCCGCGCGGTCGTGACCCCGCCGCTGGTCGTCGGGCACCGCGGGGCGCCGGGGTACCGGCCCGAGCTGTCGCGCTCCGCGCTGCTGCTGGCGGTCGAGCAGGGCGCGCAGGCGATCGAGGTCGACGTCGTGCCGACCCGCGACGGCGCGCTGGCGGTTCGGCACGAGGCCGCGCTGCGCGCCACGACCGACGTCTCCGCCCGGCCGGACCTCGCCGCGCGCGCCCGGCGGGCGGCCGGCGGCCACCGCGAGTGGTACGCCGAGGACCTCACCGCCGCCGAGCTGACGTCGCTCCACTGCCAGGAGCGCCTGCCCGCGGTCCGGCCGGCCAGCGCGCAGCACGACGGTCGCGACCCGGTGCTGCTGCTGCCGGAGGTGCTGGCCATCGCGGCCGCCGCCGGCGTGCTGCTGGTGCTGGAGGTGAAGGACGCGCTGCGCGGCGCCGACATGGGCCTGGACCCCGCCCCGCTGATCGCCCGGGACCTGGCCCGGGCCCCGCGGCTGCCGCGGATCGTGCTGGAGAGCTTCGAGAAGACGCCGCTGCTGGCCCTGTCGCAGCTGGGCCATCCGCTGGTCTACCTGATGGAGGGCGTGGGCATGGCCCCGGACGAGCGCCGCCGCGGCGCGAAGGGCCGCACCTACCGCGCCGAGCTGGCCGCCGCCGACTTCGGCGGCTTCGCCGGCGTGAGCCTGCCGCTGTCCCTGCTCAGCCAGGACCGCGTGGAGGCGATGCACCGGCGCGGGCTGCAGGTGTGGGGCTGGACCCTGCGCACGGAGAACCGGTTCCTGCCTCCCGCCTTCCGCTCCCGCAGCGGCGTCGACGCGCCCGGCGACTGGCGCACCTACTGGAACACGGTGCTGGACACCGGCCCGGACGCCCTGTTCGTGGACCAGCCCGACCTGCTGGTGGGGCTGCTCGGCGCCCGGGCGCCCCATCACGCGGGCGCCTGAGGCGGGCCGCCGACGCCCGGGCGACCAACGGGTGAACAGCGGATGGAACGGCCGGGATGCGGCACCGCCCGTCGATAGCGTGCGGCGGGTGCCCGGACCGAGCCTCAGCGTGATCGTGCCGTGCCGGGACGCCGCGAAGCACCTGCCGGTGCTGCTCGCGGCCGCCCAGCGCAACACCGACGACGACGTCGAGTGGGTGCTGGTGGACGACGGCTCGACCGACGCGACCGCGGCGCTGCTGCAGGCCTTCGCGCCCGTGCGCGGCACCCGCCGGGTGGTGACGACCGCGGGCGGCGCCGGCGTGGTCGCGGCCCGGCAGCGCGGCGTGGAGGAGTCCTCCGGCCGCTGGCTGACCTTCGCCGACGCGGACGACTGGCTGGCACCCGGCCACCTGCAGGCGATGGCCGCGGCGATCCGCGCGCTCGACGTCGACTTCGTGCGGTGCGACCACGTGCAGGTCACCGGCGTGCAGCGCGTGCTGCACCGGGTGCCGGAGACGCGGCGGGGCCTCGCGCTGGCCGCGCACGACGGCATCGACCTGCGGCCGCGCACCGTCTCCGCCGTGGACGCGCCGAACATCTGGGCCGGCGTCTACGACCGGCGCCTGGCCGAGCGCGGCCTGCTGCACGTGGACCCGGCGATCCGCACCGCGGAGGACCGGCTGATGATCTGGCGGCTGCACCTGCACGCCGACCGCTTCGCCGTGGCGGACCTGAGCGGGTACCGCTACCGGCGCGAGGTCGGCGGATCGCTGACCGCCGTCGGGGACGAGCGCCAGCTGCACTTCTTCGACGCCTACGACGCCCTGCTCGCGGACCTGGACGCCGACGCGGCGCTGGAGCGGTTCCGCCCGAAGGCCGTGCGGGCCTACCTGCACGTCGTCGCCCACCACGAGGTGCACCGCGACCGCTTCGAGCCCGCCGTGCACCGCCGCTTCCGGGACCGGGCCCGCGCGACCCTGCGCGCCCTGCCGGCGCCGCTCGTGGAGCAGGCCGTGCAGCAGGAGACGCCCGCGCGCAGCCGGATCCTGCGGCGGCTCGCATGACGCGGGTGCAGCTGTTCGAGGCCTCGACCTCGTACCAGGTGATGGTGCTGGCGGCCGCGCTGGACGCCGGCTGCTTCGCGCCCGCGGACGAGCGCGTGCTGCTCACCACCGTGAACACCCCGGTGCCGGAGGTGGCCCGCCGCCCCGACGAGGCGCCGGGGATCGCCCCGCTGCTCGCCCGCTTCGACCGGGTCGTGTCGCTGAACGACCTGATCGCGCCGGTGCACCCCGCGGCGTTCAAGCCGCGGGCCTCCGAGCAGCCGCTGCTGGAACGGCTGCTGAAGACCGCGCTGGGGCTGCCGGCGGACGCGGTCGTCGAGCTGGCCCTGGAGAGCGTGCAGGCGGCACCCGCGCGCACCCTGCTGAGCGTGTTCGGCTCGAGCGCGGCCACCGTCTACGCCGAGGGCCTGATGAGCTACGGGCCGACGCGGGAGCCGCTGCCGCCCCAGGCGGCGTCGCGCGTGACCCGGGTGCTGCACCTGGACCTGGTGCCCGGGCTCGCTCCGCTGCTGCTCACCGAGCACGGGGTGATCGCCGAGGCGGTGCCGGAGGAGGCGTTCCGCGCCGTCGTCGCCGAGGTCGCGGCCGCCGCTGCGCCGGCCGTGCCGAGCGGCCGCTACGCGCTGGTGCTGGGCCAGTACCTGGCGCAGCTGGGCCTGCTGAGCCCGCGCGAGGAGACCGCGCTGATGGCGGACCTGGTGCGTGCGGCCGCCGCCCGAGGGTTCGAGACGGTGGCCGTGAAGCCGCACCCCGGCGCTCCGCCGAGCGCGCTCGACGGGCTCGCGGCCGCGGCGCCCGGGGTGCGCGTCGAGGTGCTGCACGACCCCGCCCCGGTGGAGGCGCTGTACGCGCTGCAGCCGCCCGAGCTGGTACTGGGCTGCTTCTCGACCGCGCTCGTCACGGCGCAGCGGTACTGGGGCATCCCCGCGATGACGCTGGGCGCACCCCGCGTGCTGGCCGCGCTGCCCCGCTTCGAGGACAGCAACCGCATCCCGCTGGCGATCATCGACCGCATGCTGCCCGCCGCGGACGGGGCCGGCGCGCCCACCGCGGGCGCCGCCGAGCTGCAGCGGTTCGTGGAGACCGTCGGCTACTGCATGCAGTGGCGCAACCGCGCGCCCTGGCGCGACCGGGCCGCGGCCGCGCTCGCCGCGGACCCGCGGGCGTACGAGGCCGCCGTGCCCCGCTCCCGCCTCCGGCTGCTGGGGCTGCCGGGAGGGCTGCCCGCCGCCGTGCCGGCGGTCGTCTTCGAGCGCGCCTCCGGCACCGCCGAGCGGGCGTGGTCGCTGCGCACCGCGGCACTGAAGCGGCTGGGGCGGTAGGCACGCCCCGCAGGCCGCGGGCGCAGCCGCTGCTGGGGCGCTCAGTGACTCCTGGGGCGGAACGGCGGGCCCCGTCAGTCACCCGCGGCCCCAGCAGCGAGGCCCGGCCGGGCGGAGAAGGTGCTGGTGCGGCTTCGCGCCGCACCAGCACCGTGCCGCATCAGCGGCGCGCGCCAGGATCAGGCGTCGACGCGGCGCAGCTTCGACAGCGGGGCCAGCTCGCCCGGGAAGACGCGCTTCACCCCGTCGCCGCGGGCCGTCCCGATGATCCGGATGTCGCGCACCAGGCTCATCAGGCCGTGCGGCTCGAGCGAGGCGGCGTGGTCGCTGCCCCACATGGCGCGGTCCAGCGTGATGTGGCGCTCGACGGCCACCGCGCCCATGGCGACGGCGGCGATCGAGATCTGCAGGCCCGGCTCGTGGCCCGAGTAGCCGATCGGCACGCCGTAGCGCTGCTTCAGCGTCTCGATCATCAGCAGGTTCGCCTCCTCGGGAGGCAGCGGGTAGGTGCTGGTCGCGTGCAGCATCAGCAGCCGGTCGGTCCCCAGGATCTCCACCGCGGCGTCGATCTGCTCGAGCGTCGACATGCCCGTCGACAGGATCACCGGCTTGCCCGTGTCCTTCAGGCGGCGCAGCAGGCCCTTGTCGGTGACGGACGCGGAGGCGACCTTGTGCGCCACGACGTCCAGCTCCTCCAGGAAGTCGACGGCCGGCTCGTCCCAGGGGGAGGCGTACCAGTCGAGGCCCTTGCTGTCGGCGTAGGCGCCGATCTCCTGGTACTGCTCGCGCTCGAACTCGACGCGGTAGCGGTACTCCAGGTAGGTCATCGTGCCCCACGGGGTCTCGCGGGGCACGCTCTTCATGTGCTCGGGCGTCGAGATCTCGGGCGTGCGCTTCTGGAACTTCACGGCCTGCGCGCCGGCCAGGGACGCGACGTCGATCAGCTTCTTGGCGATCTCGACGTCGCCGTTGTGGTTCAGGCCGATCTCGCCGATGACGTAGACCGGCTGGCCCTCGCCCGCGGTGAAGCGTCCGATCTGCACGGTGTCGCTCATTGCTCTTCCCTTCGGTGCTCGGCGGCGAGCAGCAGCTCCGCCGCTTCACGGACGGCGCCGTGGCCGCCGCGGTGGCGCAGCACGATCCGTGCCGCGAGTCGGACGTCCGGGTGCGCGTCGGCGACCGCGATGGGCCAGCCGACGAGCGCCATGGGCGCCAGGTCGTTGACGTCGTTGCCGACGTAGGCGCAGCGCGCCGGGTCCAGCCCCTGCTCGTCGAGCCAGGCGGCCAGCGCGGGCGCCTTGTCGTCGACGGCCTGCAGCACCGGCACCCGCAGCTTCGCGGCGCGCGCGGCGACGATCGGGTTGCGCTCCTTGGAGAGGATCAGCACGGGCACGCCGGCCGCGCGCAGCCGTTCGACGCCCATGCCGTCGGAGCGGCTGACCCGCACGGTCTCCGTGCCGTCGGCGGCGAGCCCGGCGGTGTCGTCGGTGTGCACGCCGTCGAAGTCGGTGACCAGCGCGTCCGCGTCCACCGCGGCGGGCGGCTCGTCCAGCAGGGGGGCGAGCGCGCGGGCGGTGCGCAGCTCGTCGGGGGAGTCGATCTCGATCGCGCGGTCGGCGCCCACCGGCTCGACGCCGATGCGGCCGAAGAACCGGAAGCCCGCCTCGCGGAACCCGGGCGCCGCCATCACGTAGAAGGCGCCGGTCTCCTGGAAGTGGGGCTCGCGGTCCTGCCGGCGGGGGCGGAAGGAGGCGTCGTGGTTGACCCCGGAGGCGCCGTCCGGCCCCTCCTGCCACAGGAACGCGTACGTCTCGAAGGCGGCGAAGACGCTGTCGGCCTCGCCGCCGGCGACGCGGCGCACGGCGCGGGCCAGCGCCGCGGGCTCGATGAAGGGGCTCGTCGCCTGCAGGAAGACCAGCACGTCGGGCTCCGCGCCCTCCGCCGCCAGGACGTCGAGCGCGTGCAGCAGCGCCGACTCGGACGAGGCGGTGTCGCCCGCGAGGTCCGCGGGCCGGTCGATCACCCCGCCGCCGACGGCCCGCGCCGCCGCTGCGATGCCCGCGTCGTCCGTGCTGACGCGCACGTCCTCGACGCCCGCCGCCCGGGCGGCCAGGACCGCACGGGCCACCAGCGGCACCCCGCCGACCGGGGCCGTGTTCTTGCCCGGCACCCCCTTGGAGCCGCCGCGGGCGGGCACGACCGCGACCACGCGCGGCCCCTGCGGGCCGGTCACGAGGCGCGCACCGATCGTTCACCCCGAGTTCGCCCGTTCGACCCCCGGCCCTCGTCGCGACGGCGCGCCACGGCCTCCTCGAGCGCCCCGATGCGCTGCTCGTAGGCGGCGATCGCGGCCAGCCGGGCGCGCTGACGGGCCGGCTCGGCGTCGTCCGGGGCGGCGGCGGGGGAGGCGGCTGCGAGCCGCTCCGTGAGCGTCGCGACGTGCGCCGCCAGCAGCAGGTGGTCGCGCTGCAGCTCGGCCAGCCGCGTGCGCAGCACCCGCACCTCGCGGGCGGCGCTGCCCGGCCCGCGCACGTCGGCGCCCAGGTCCTCCAGGCGCTCGGCAGTGCGGGGGCGGCGCACGCGCAGCAGCTGCCAGTACGGGCCGACCCGGCGCCGCAGCCCCTTCACGCCAGCACCTCGAGCCACCCGTCGTCCCGCCAGCGCCGCAGCAGCCGGCCCTCGCGCTGCAGCCGGTGCTCCGGGGTCAGCCGCACGGCCGGTCCCCAGTGGTGCGCGAGCCCGTCGGCCGGCGCCGCACCGCCGGACGCGGCGTCGAGCAGGCTCGAGCCGGTGAGCAGGATGCGGGCATGCGGGAACAGTCGGTGCATCAGGTGAACGGCGAGTGTCCCGGTGGTGGGCCAGGAGATGTCGACACGCCCGAGCCGCATCGCCGAACGTGTCCGGCGGGTGAACTCGCGGTTGGCGATCGGCACCAGCTCCAGGTCGCGCGGCCACCACGGCGGGACGCCCGCCGGTTCCGAGAACATGCGCCCGGGCTCCGCCAGCAGGTAGAGCCGCCGGGCGTGGTCGGCGAACGTGTCGGGACCGGGCTTCAGGGCGCGGTGCAGCACCACGACGTCGGTCTCCCGCCCCACGGCGGGCCGGTCGCGGTCGAGCGCGAAGGTGGTCATCCGCACCCGCAGCCCCGCCCCGTCGATGCGCCGCGCCCGCTCCGCGGACTCGGGCAGCGGGGCGTTGCCGACCACGGCGATCTCGGCGGGCGGGCGGCCGCCGCTGCGCGCGAGCACCAGGCGGCGCAGGATCGGCGCCTGGTCGGCGGAGGGGGCTGGCACGGCGCGGATGCTAGCCAGGGCGCGTGTCCGGCATGCCGTATCGTCCGCCGCCATCGGGCGAGGAGGGGGCTGACGTGCGCGCAGTGGTGGTGGCGGGCTTCGACTCGAGCCTGAAGTACGGCTCGCGGGTGGCGGACGCGCTGGAGGCCCGCGGGGTCGAGGTCGACCTGCGCGTGCCGACGACGGGCGCCCCGCGCCTGCTCTCCGACGCGCAGATCGCCGCGGTCACCGGCCGGCGGCCGCGCTTCGACCCGTGGCCGGAGGTGGTGGCCGCGGCGGCCGCCGCGGACGCCGTGCTGCCGGTGCTCGACGGGCCGAACGTGGAGCGGTTCTTCCGCGACGTGCACGCGGCCACCGCGCCGGGACGGCGACCGGTGATGGCGGCCGGCTACGTGGGCATGGCGCTCTACGACCTGGTGTCCGGCTACCTGGGGCGCTCGCTGGCGGACGTGCTGGCGGTGAACACCCGCGGCGACCTGGCCCTCTTCGCGGACGCGGCGCGGCGGCTGGGCATGCCGGACGGCAACCTGCTGCTCGCCGGGCTGGCGCTGCTGCCCACGACCCCGGCACCGCAGCGGACCGGCCCGATCCGCACCGTCGTCCTCACGGACCAGCCGACCGTGCCCCGCACCGAGGCCGACCGCGTGCTGCTGTGGGACGGGCTGCTCGACTACGCGGTGCGGCACCCCGATCGCACCGTGCTGCTGAAGCCGCGCCACCGCCCCGGCGAGGACACCTTCCACCGCATGCGCACCTCTCCGGAGGGCTGGGCGGCCACCCGGAGGCTGCCCCCGAACCTGCGCATCGACCACACGCCGGTCGAGACCGTGGTGCAGCGCGCCGACCTGCTGCTGACGGTGTCCTCCACCGCCGCGCTCGAGGCGATCGCCCACGGCGTGAGGGTCGCCTTCGTGGCCGACCGGGTGGACGACGGCTCGCTGAACCCGCCGCTGCTGCCGAGCGGCCTGCTGCGCCGCTTCGACCAGATCGCGGCCGACGACCTGGGCTCGCCCGAGCCGGCGTGGATCGACGACGTGTTCCCCGCCCACGACGGGGCGGCGCCCGCCGACCGGTTCGCGGAGCGGATCGTCGACGTCGTGCAGGGGCGTTCGCCGCGGCTGCACGACGCGCTGTGGGACAGCGGCGTGCACGAGTCGCGCCGCCGCACGGAGGCGGCGCGCGCCGCGTTCGCCGCACCGGGCCGCCGCCTGACCCCGCGGCGCCTCGCCGCCGGCGGGCTGCGCCGGGCGCTGCGGCTGGTGGAGGGCTGAGGGCGATCGTTCACCCGCCGGTCACCGACTGCCCGTCCGCCCGACGCCCGTCCCGCCTAGCGTCGCCCGTCTGATGCACCCCCGCACCGCTCCGCACCCCGCAGCCCTCCGCGCCGCCGCCGGCTGGCGGCGCGTCCACGACGTCACCGGCCCGCTGACCGACGGGCGGGCGCCGCTCGGCCTGTACGCGCACGGCGCGGAGCCGGACGGGCGCGTCGAGACCGGCACGGGCGTGCGCGACTCGCTGGTCGTGCCTCCGCGGGCCTCCGCCGACTTCGGCACCTACTTCAACGCCTTCCCGGCGGCGCAGTGGCGCACGCGCGCCGCGGTCGGCGTCGTGCGGCTGCAGGTGCGCGTGTCGGCCGGGGCGGTGCTGACGGTGCACCGCTCCGACGCCGAGGGCGCGGGCTCCGTGGTCGAGCGCCGGCTGCTGGCCGCCGACGTCGCCGAGACGGTGCTGGTCGAGACCGGCGGCGCGGGTGCGCCCGGCCTCGTCTGGTTCACGCTGCGCGCCGGCGCGCAGCCGGTGCGGCTGCTCGACGCGGGGTGGGAGGTCGACGTGCCGGCCCGGCCCGGGTCCGTCGTGATCGGCACGCCGACCACCGGCCGCGTCGTCGACCTGGCGGAGAACCTCCGCCGCATCGCGGGCGCCCCGGCGCTGACCGCGCAGCTGGCCCGGATCGTCGTCGTCGACCACGCGCCGCGGCCCGTCGAGGCGGCCCTGCGCGAGGCGCTGCCGGAGGGCGGCCCCCGGCTCGACGTGGTGCGGCAGGCGAACCTGGGCGGCGCCGGCGGCTACTCCCGCGTCATGCACGAGGCGGAGCGGCAGGCGGGGGCGGCGTTCGCGCTGCTGCTGGACGACGACGTGGTGGTCGAGCCCGCGGCCCTGCTGCGCGCGGTGGAGTTCGGACGGCGCGCCACCGGCGGCGAGATGGTCGGGCTGCAGATGCTCGACGCCGGCCGGCCCGCCGTGCTGGAGGCCGCCGCCGAGCGCATCGCCGAGCGCACCCTGTGGTGGTCCGCCGCCGACGAGCGGCTGGCGGGGCTGGACGTGGCCGCCGACCCCGCGTCGGCGACCCCGGCGCTGCACCGCATGCCGGCCGCCGACTTCGCCGGCTGGTGGGGCGCGCTGATCCCGGTCGACGTCGTGCGCGCGGTCGGGTACGCGATGCCGCTGTTCCTGAAGTGGGACGACGCGGAGTACGCCCTGCGGGCGCGCCGCTCCGGCTTCGAGACCGTCAGCCTGCAGGGCGCCGCCGTGTGGCACGCGTCGTGGCGGGACAAGGACGACTCCCGCGGCTGGGGCGCCTTCTTCCACGCCAGGAACCGGCTGGTCGTCGCGCTGCTGCACGGCGCCCGCACGACGCGCACCCCGGTGCTGCTGTCGATGCTGGCCCTGGAGGTGAAGCAGCTGCTGGCCCTGCAGACCTTCGCCGTCGAGCGGCGCCAGGAGGGGCTGCGGGCGGTGCTGGCCGGTCCGGGTGCGCTGCGGGGCGCGCCGGACGCGGAGGTGACGCGCCTGCTGGCCCTCTCCGAGGGCGCGCTCGACCAGCAGCGGGTGCCGCTGGCGGTGGTGGACGAGGAGGTCGTGACCGCGGCGCCGCGCGCGCTGGCACCGGTGGCCGCACCGCGCGGCGGGCGCCTGGCGGTGTGGACCGCGCTGCACGTGGCCCGGCACCTGTTCGCGCCCGTGCGCAGCAGGGAGGCGGTGCGGCTGCCGAGCGGCCGCGGCACCTGGTGGGTGCTGCCGTCCTTCGACGACGTCTTCACGCCGACGGCCGACGGGGAGGCGTACTTCCGCGTGCGGCGCGACCCGCGCGCGTTCCGCCGCCTGCTCGCGACGAGCCTGCGGCTGCACCTGCGGCTGTGGTCCGCGTGGCCCGCGCTGCAGCGCGACTACCGCGGGGCCGCGCCCGAGCTGGCCTCCCCGGCCGCCTGGCAGCAGCGCTTCGACGCCGCCTCCGAGTAGTCCGCGCACATTCGCGGAGGCTCGCGGATCCGCAGTTCCTGGGCGACACGCCGGCTCCCCGGCCCGTCGGCCGGCGTGTCGCCCGGTTCTTGCGGATCCGCGCGGGAACTGCGGATCCGCGAGATGGCGGGCGGGCGGAGGCGGAGGGGGATCAGTCGGCTGCGGCTGCGGCTGCGCGGGCTGCGGACCCCGCCAGGTCCGCCGCTCGTGCCCGCGACTCCGCGGCCGCTCGCTCGCTCGAGGCCGCCGCGACCTCCGCGTCCCGCAGCCGCGCACGGAGCAGGTCCACCCGGGCCCGATCGACCTGCGCGGCGCGGCCCCGCTCGTCCGCCTCCTGCCGTGCCGCAGCGGCGGCCCGCTCGGCCTCGTCGGCTGCTTCACGCGCCGCCGCGGCCCGCTGCGCGGCCTCGGCCCGACGCCGCGCGGCCTCCTCGGCGGCGGGGTCGGCAGCGGGGTCCGGCGCCTCGCCGGCGTCCGCCGCCGCGGGCAGCGGCTCGGGGTCCGGCAGGGAGCCCTCCGGTGCGACGGCGCCGCGGAGGTCCGCGGGCTCCAGCCCGTCCGCGGTGAGCGCCCGCACCAGCCGGCCCGACCGCACGGCCGCGGCAGCGGCGCCGCCCGCCATCGCCGCCTGGAGCGTCTGCTGCAGCTCCTCCAGCACGGCCGTGCCGGGACGGCGCCCGTCGTGCTCCGCGCGGTCGGCCGCGTCGGCGGCGAGGCGGTCGAGCAGGTGCCGCCGCTCGGCGGTCAGGGCGCGCAGCCGCACGGGGTCGCCGGCCTGCTGCGCCTCGCGCAGCGCGGCGCCCAGGCGCAGCACGGCCACCAGGTCGTCGTCCGCGTCGTGCACCAGGCGGTTCACGAGCGCGGCGGAGGCGGAGGGCTTGGGCAGCGCGGCGATCCGGGCGGCCAGGTCGCGGTTCCCCACCGCCCGCGCCGCGGCCGAGCGCGCCTTCCGCTCGGCGGTGAAGGTCGCCGGCGGCACCGCGTAGACCGCCTCGGCCGCCGCAACCACGTCGTCCGCGCCCATGGCATCCCCCGGTCGGCGGTCGCGCCGGCGGCGTCCGGCCGGCCGGGGTCAGGATCGCACGGCGGGATCCCAGCAACCGGTCGTCGCCTGTTCACACAGGACTCATAACGTCCGCGACGTGGACCTCACGCTCACGGTGATCCTGGTGATCGCCTTCGCCCTGCTGTTCGACTTCACCAACGGCTTCCACGACACGGCGAACGCGATGGCCACCTCGGTGGCCACCGGCGCGCTGAAGCCGCGCGTCGCGGTCGTGCTGGCCGCGGTGCTGAACCTGATCGGCGCGTTCCTCTCCACCGAGGTGGCGAAGACCATCAGCTCCGGCATCATCAACACCGACTCGGACGGTCGCGAGCTGATCACCCCGGCGCTGATCTTCGCCGGCCTGATCGGTGCGACGCTCTGGAACTTCGTCACCTGGTACCTGGGCCTGCCCTCCAGCTCGTCCCACGCGCTGTTCGGCGGACTGATCGGCGCCGCGCTGCTCGGCAGCGGCATCGGCGCCGTGAACTTCGGCAGCGTCGTGACCAACATCGTCCTCCCCGCGCTGCTCGCGCCGCTGGTGGCCGGCGTCGCCGCGCTGATCGGCACCGTGATCGTCTACCGCACCACGCGGCAGGCGACCGTGCCGCACGCGAAGGGCGCCTTCCGCATCGCGCAGACCGTGTCGGCGTCGCTGGTCGCCCTGGCGCACGGCACCTCCGACGCGCAGAAGACGATGGGCGTGATCACCCTGACCCTGGTCGCCGCGAACCTGCAGCAGCCGGACACCGGCCCGCAGTTCTGGGTGATCCTGGGCTGCGGCCTGGCGATCGCGCTCGGCACGGCGATCGGCGGCTGGCGCATCATGCGCACGGTCGGCACCCGCATCACCGACGTGGAGTCGCCGCAGGGCTTCGCGGCCGAGGCGTCGTCGGCGGCCACGATCCTGGCGGCGTCGCACCTGGGCTTCCCGCTGTCGACCACGCAGGTGGTGTCCGGCTCGGTCGTCGGCGTCGGGCTGGGCAAGCGGCTGGCCGCGGTGCACTGGGGCGTCGCGGGGAGGATCGGGCTCGGGTGGCTGCTGACGCTGCCGGCCGCGGCGGCCGTCGGCGCGCTCTCGGCCTGGATCGCGGTGAGCAGCACCATCGGGCTCGGCATCGTGGCGGTGGGCGCGATCGCCGTGATCGGGGTCATCTACTGGCTGTCGCGGCGGGCGCCGGTGACGTCGGGCAACGTGAACGAGCAGCAGCCGCAGCGCGGCGAGAAGGCGGAGGTCGGCGCATGATCCAGTGGGGCAGCTTCTTCGTGGTGGCCGCGGTGGCGGTGGTGGCGACCGTCGTGCTGACGGTCTTCTACGCCGGCGGCGTGCGGCTGCTGTCGGACGGGCACGCCGCGGGCAGCACGGCGCGCGTCGGCGCGGCCTACGCCTGCTTCGCGCTGTGCGCGGCGGCGGTGCTGTTCGGGCTGTGGCTGGTCGTGCCGCAGTTCCACTGAGGCGCGGGCGGCTCGGTCAGGGCGTCGGGAACCGCGGGGGCCGCTCGCCGAGGGTGGAGCGGTGCAGGGCCGGGTGGGCCGCCAGCGGGGCGAAGCCCCACCCGCGCAGCACGGCGGCGTCGTCATCGGCCGTGGTCGCGGTTCGCAGCAGCTCGTCGCGCGCGCCCCGCACCCGTGCCGTGCGCAGCGCGGACCCGACCCCCTCCCCGGTCTGCGCGGGGAGCAGGCGGTCGCCGTTCACGCGGACGCTCGGTCGAACTGCGCGCACCGATGCGCCGTCAGTCGTCGGGCGTGAAGCGGTAGCCGATGCCGGGCTCGGTGATCAGGTGCTTCGGGCGGGCGGGCTCGGCCTCCAGCTTCTTGCGCAGCGTGCCCAGGTAGATGCGCAGGTACCCCGAGTCGCGCGTGTGCGTCGGTCCCCACACGCGCGTCAGCAGGGTCTGCTGCGTGACGAGGCGGCGGGGGTTGCGGATGAGGGGCTCGAGCACGGCCCACTCGGTCGGCGTCAGCCGCACCTCCGCGCCGGCGCGCGTGACCCGCCGGGCGGCGAGGTCCACGACCACGTCGCCGAACGCCACGGAGGGCTCGTCGGCGGCGTCGGGGGCGCGCCGCGTCAGGGCGCGGATCCGCGCCAGCAGCTCGTCCGTGGCGAACGGCTTGACCACGTAGTCGTTCGCGCCGGCGTCGAGCGCGTCGACCTTGCCGGCCGTGTCCGAGCGACCCGAGACGACCAGGATCGGCGTCGTCGTCCAGCCGCGCACCGCCTCGATCACGGCGACGCCGTCCAGCTCGGGCATCCCCAGGTCCAGCAGGATCAGGTCGGGCCGGTCGTGCGCGGCGGCGTCCAGCGCCTCCTTGCCCGTGCGGGCGGTCGAGACGTCGTAGCCGTGCGCGGTCAGGATGATGCGCAGCGCCTTCAGGATCTGCGGGTCGTCGTCGGCGACCAGGATCCTCACGGCTCGGCCGGCTCTCGCACGACCGTGTCGACGGGCAGCTCGATCGCCATCGTCAGTCCGCCTCCCGGGGTGTCCTCGGCCTCCAGCGTGCCATCCATGCCCTCCGCGAAGCCGCGCGACAGGGCCAGCCCCAGACCGATGCCGCCCGTGTCGGAGGTGTCGGAGTCGTGCTGGAACGGCTCGAACATGCGTCCCCGCAGCTCCTCGTCGACGCCGGGGCCGTGGTCGACGACCCGCACCTGCAGCCGGTCGCCGAACACGGAGACCGACAGCTCGGGCGGGTGCCCGGCAGGGGAGTGGCGGATCGCGTTCGACAGCAGGTTCACGATCACGCGCTGCAGCAGAACGGGGTCGGCGCGCACGGCGGGCAGCTCCTCCGGCACGTGCAGCAGCAGGTCGTCCGGGCCCGCGTCGAGGTCGGCCAGCACCGCGGGCAGCAGGTCGGGCACGTCCACGGACTCCAGCACGACCGCCAGCGCGCCGGCCTGCACGCGGCTGACGTCGAGCAGGTCGGTGACCAGGCG
>JAKONM010000058.1 GCA_022701925.1 Microbacteriaceae bacterium | reverse complement strand
CGCCGCGCTCGCCGTGGTCGTCGGCATCGCCTTCTTCGGCCTCTCGTCCCCCGGCTCCTACATCTGGGTCGCGATCGCGGGCGCCGCCGTCGCAGCCGTCTTCGTCTACGCGGTCGGGTCGATCGGCCGCGGGGGAGCGACGCCGTTGAAGCTCGCGCTCGCCGGCGCGGCGACCTCCGCCGCCTTCAGCGCGATGATCAGCGCCGTGCTGCTGCCCCGCCTTGAGGTGATGGACCAGTTCCGGTTCTGGCAGGTCGGCGGCGTCGGCGGCGCGGACCTGACCCGCATCGGGCAGGTCGCGCCCTTCCTGGCCGCTGGCGCGGCGCTCGTGCTGCTGTGCGCCGGAGGCCTGAACTCCCTGGCCCTCGGCGACGACGTGGCCGCCGGCCTCGGGGAGCACGTCGGCCGCACCCGGCTGCTCGCGGCGGCGGGCGGGGTGCTGCTGGCGGGTGCCGCCACCGCCGTCGCCGGCCCGATCGGCTTCGTGGGCCTCGCCGTGCCCCACCTGTGCCGCCTGCTGGTCGGCGTCGACCACCGCTGGCTGCTGCCCGCCTCGGCGGTCGTCGGCGCCGTGCTGCTCACCGCGGCCGACGTGCTGGGGCGCCTGGTCGCCCGCCCCGCCGAGGTCGACGTGGGCATCGTCACCGCGCTGCTCGGCGCCCCGGTGTTCATCTGGATCGTCCGCCGCAGCCGGGTGCGCGCGCTGTGACGGCCGTCGCAGCCCCTCCCGCCGCGCTCGTGGCGGCGGGCCGACGCCGCCGGCTGCTGCGGGCCCGCGCCGCCGTCGGCGGGCTCACCGTGCTGCTGGTCGTGCTGTTCGGCGTCGCGCTGGTGTTCGGCGACACCGTCTACCGGCTGGACGAGGTGGTGCGCGTGCTGCTGGGGCAGACGGTGCCCGGCGCCTCCTTCACGGTCGGCCAGCTGCGGCTGCCCCGCGCGGCGGAGGGGGTCGTGGCGGGCGCGGCGTTCGGGCTGGGCGGAGTCACCTTCCAGACGATGCTGCGCAACCCGCTGGCCGCGCCCGACGTGATCGGCATCAGCTCGGGCGCCAGCGCCGCCGCGGTGATCGGCATCGTCGTGCTGGACCTCACGGCGACCGAGACCTCGCTGCTCGCGGTCGCCGCGGCGCTGGTCACCGCGGGCGTCATCACCCTGCTGGCGAACCGCGGCGGCATCGCGGACACGCGCCTGATCCTGATCGGCATCGGCGTCGCGGCGATGCTGGAGAGCGTCGTGTCCTACGTGCTGCTGCGGGCCGCGAACTACGACCTGCAGGTCGTCATGCGGTGGCTGACCGGCAGCCTCAACAACGCCTCCTGGGACCAGGTCGGGCCGCTGGCGCTGGCCGTGCTGGTCGGCGGGGCCGTGCTCGCCTCGCAGTCGCGGGGGCTGGGGCTGCTGCAGCACGGGAACGACCAGGCGGCCGCCCTCGGGGTGCCCGTGCACCGCACCCGCCTGCTCTGCATCCTGGCCGCGGTGGTGCTGGTGGCGTTCGCCACGGCCGCGACCGGCCCGATCGCGTTCGTCGCCTTCCTGGCCGGGCCGATCGCCGCGCGCGTCGTCGGCCCGGGCGGCCCCCTGCTGCTGCCAGCGGCGCTCACGGGCGCGCTGCTGGTGCTCGCCGCCGACCTCGTGGGCGAGTTCGCCTTCGGCACCCGCTACCCCGTCGGGGTGATCACGGGCGTGCTCGGCGCCCCGTTCCTGCTCTGGCTGCTCGTCCGATCGAACCGCGCAGGAGGATCGCTGTGACCGTGTCGCACACGCTGGCCGCTGAAGGGGTCACGCTCGGCTACGGCGACCGCGTCGTCGTCGACGCCCTGGACCTGACGGTGCCGCCCGGGCGCATCACCGCCATCGTCGGCGCGAACGCCTGCGGCAAGTCGACCGTGCTGCGGGCGATGGCGAGGCTGCTGCCGCCGAGGTCGGGACGGGTGGTGCTGGACGGCAAGGACCTGCACCGCACCCCCACCCGGCAGGTGGCCCGGACGCTGGGCCTGCTGCCGCAGTCGCCGACCGCGCCCGAGGGCATCGCCGTGGCCGACCTGGTCGCGCGCGGGCGCCACCCGCACCAGGGCCTGCTGGCCCGCTGGACCGCGGAGGACGACGAGGCGGTGGCGGAGGCCCTGGAGCTGACCGCCACGACCGCGCTGGCGGACCGGCCGGTCGACGAGCTGTCGGGCGGCCAGCGTCAGCGCGCCTGGATCGCCATGGCGCTGGCGCAGCGCACCGACGTGCTGCTGCTCGACGAGCCGACGACCTTCCTGGACATCAGCCACCAGGTCGACGTGCTCGACCTGCTGACGGACCTGAACCGGCGCCGCGGCACGACGGTCGTCATGGTGCTGCACGACCTGAACCTGGCGGCGCGGTACGCCGACCACCTGATCGCGGTCGAGCAGGGCCGCGTGCACGCCGCCGGCGAGCCGGCGGCGGTGCTCACCGAGCAGGTGGTGCAGCAGGTGTTCGGCCTGCGCAGCCGCGTGGTCGTCGACCCCGTGTCCGGCCGGCCGATGGTGCTGCCGATCGGCCGGCACCACGTCGAGGAGCAGGCGCACGCCTCCTGACCGGCCGCGCTCAGACCTCCTGGCCGTGCCGGCGCCGCATCTCCGCCGCCAGTGCGGGGTTGCGCGCGTCCAGCTCGGCGATGATCCGCGCCGCGACCTCCGGCGGCTTGTTCTGGCTCAGCTTCGCCCGGGCGTCGAACCGGGTCACCCGCAGGCGCAGTCCCACGGTGCCGAGGGCGGCCCGCCGCGTGCCCTCCTCGTCCTGGTCCAGCGACCGGCCGTGCTCGAACCCGCGCTCGAAGTGCTCGGTCAGGCCGGAGAGCACCGCGTAGTTCTCCTCCGGCGTCAGGATCTCCGGCGTCCCGTACAGGTGGGCGGTCACGTGGTTCCAGGTCGGCACGACCTGGCCCTCGGGGTACCAGCTGGGGGAGACGTAGTCGTGCGGCCCCTGCACGATCACCAGCACCTCGTGCTCGCCCAGCTCGTGCAGGCGCTCGTCGGGGCGGCCGAAGTGGCTCAGCACGGAGAGGTCGCCCGCCTGCTCGTCGAGCAGCACCGGGTAGTGGGAGGCGACGAGGCCGGCGGAGGTGGCGGACACGAAGGTCGCCCACGGGTTCCCGCGGATCAGCCGCGCCACCTCGGCGGGGTCGGTCATCAGGTAGTGGGGCGTGTGGCGCATCCCGGCACGCTAGGCGCTGCCGGACCGGGCGCGCGTCAGACGGTGGCGAGGGTCGCGGCCACGGCGTCGAGCGAGCCGGGCACCAGGGCGTAGTAGGCCCAGGTGCCGCGCCTGGTGCGGGTGAGGAAGCCGGCGTCCAGGAGCACCTTGAGGTGGTGGCTCACGGTCGGCTGCGACAGGCCGAGCGGCTCGGTGAGGTCGCACACGCAGGCCTCGCCGCCCTCGTGCGCCGCGATCATCGACACCAGCCGCAGGCGGACGGGGTCCGCGAGCGCCTTCAGCACGGCGGCGAGGTCGCGCGCGCCCGCCTCGGTCACCGCCGCGCGGGTGATCGATGCGCAGCTGTCCCCGATGCAGCACGCCGCACCGCGCGGGCCGGACGTCAGCGGCAGGTCGACCAGGGTCACGACTGCGACCCTAGACATCGACAGGCGTCGATGTCTAGGGTGCATCGAAGCCCGTCGATGAAGGAGTCCGCCGTGACCGACCCGCGTCCCTCGATCCTGTTCGTCTGCGTGCACAACGCCGGTCGATCGCAGATGGCCGCCGGGTTCGCCCGCGCGTTCGGCGGCGACGCGGTGCAGGTGCTGTCGGCGGGAAGTGAGCCGGCGGACGCGATCAACCCCGTCGCGGTCGCGGCCATGGCCGAGGTCGGCATCGACATCGCCGGCGCGCAGCCGCGGGTGCTGGACGTGGACGACGTCCGCGCCTCCGACGCCGTCATCACGATGGGCTGCGGCGACGCCTGCCCGGTGTTCCCGGGCAAGCGGTACGAGGACTGGGAGCTCGACGATCCGGCGGGGCTCCCGCTCGAGCGGGTCCGCCCCGTCCGCGACGAGATCCGCGCCCGCGTCCAGGCGCTGCTGGCCGCACTCGGCGGCTGACCCGGTCTTCGACGACGGGGAGGAGGTGCGCATGGACGAGCAGACCTGCTGCGGCGGCACCGGCTGCTGCTGACCGGAAGGGCGGCTCCGGCGGCTCGCTCGCCGGGGCCGTCTGCCGCGTCGTCGCCCCGGAACGAGAAGAGCCCCCGCCGAGGCGAGGGCTTCCGGTGGTGGCTCCGACCGGCGTCGATCCGGTGACCTTTCGATTTTCAGTCGAACGCTCTACCAACTGAGCTACAGAGCCGTGAGCGGAGCAGGTCGCCCTGCTCCGCTGCGACCCTGACCGGACTTGAACCGGCGACCTCCGCCGTGACAGGGCGGCGCGCTAACCAACTGCGCTACAGGGCCAAACTGGTGATGCTCGTGGTGAATGTCCGGACCCCGCGGGATCGTGACCCCAACGGGATTCGAACCCGTGCTGCCGCCGTGAAAGGGCGGTGTCCTAGGCCGCTAAACGATGGGGCCGGAACCCCCGTCACCGGGTTCACCGAGCGATGAGCATACGCGATGGTCGGGGGGAAGCGCGAATGCGGGCCGCGGGCGTGCCGCGACCGGGGGTGCTGCGCGGCCGGGTTAGCCTGCCTGCCCGGGTCCCTGGTGGGGCCGCGCGGACTCGGGGGAGGTCGGTCGTGGGGCTGCACGGTCGCCGTCTGCACACCCGCCGCGGGCTGATCGCGCTGGCCGCGGCCGGAGCCGTCGGCATCGTCGCCGTGCCGCTGTCCGCGCAGGCGGACGAGTACCCCAGCTGGAACGACGTGCTGAAGGCGCGCCGCAACGTGAAGGCGAAGGCCGCCGAGGTCTCCCGCATCAAGGGCCTGCTCGCGAAGTCGCGGGCGGCTGCGGAGGCGGCGCAGCGCGAGGCCGAGCAGCGCGGCACGGTCTACCAGGCCGCCCGATCGCGGGTCGACGCCGCGACCGCCCGGCTCGCGGTCATCCAGAAGCAGGTCGACGAGGACGACGCCCGCGCGAAGGAGGCGATGCAGCGCGCCGGTCAGCTGGCCGCGCAGCTGAGCCGCACCAGCGGGGCCGACCCGGAGACCGAGCTGTTCTTCTCGGGCGGCAGCGGGGGAGGTCCCGCCGACTTCCTCTCCAAGCTGGGACGCCTGGCCAAGCTGACCGAGTCGAACGGCGCCATCGCCGACGAGGCGCAGGCGGCCAAGAACGCCGCCGCTGCGACGCAGGCGCAGCTGGAGCAGGCGAAGGAGCAGCTGGTCGGGCTGCGGAACGACGCCAAGGTCGCCTACCAGGCCGCGGTGAAGGCCAGCGAGGCCGCGAACGCGCAGGTGCAGCGCGAGGAGGACAAGCAGGCCGAGCTGCAGTCCCTGCTCGACGCGCTGCAGGCGAAGGCGGTGTCGACGCAGGCGGAGTTCAACCGCGGCGTCGCGGCCCGGAAGGCCGCGTTGCGACCCGCCGCCGTGTCGACCGGCGTGCTGCCGAACGGCTGGGCGATGCCCGCCTACGGCCCGATCACGGGGCGCTTCGGGCCCCGCCCCGACCAGCCCGCGGGCGCGAACTTCTTCCACCGGGGCACCGACATCGGCGCGTCCTACGGGTCCCCGATCTACGCCGCCCACGCCGGGCGCGTGACCTACGCCGGCTGGTTCGGCACCTACGGCTACTGGATCGAGATCGACAACGGCGACGGCATCGAGACCGGCTACGCCCACATCCGGCCCGGCGGCATCTTCGTCCGCGTGGGGCAGACCGTGACCGCGGGCCAGAACATCGCCTCGGTCGGCGCCACGGGGGCCGCCACCGGGCCGCACCTGCACTTCGAGACGCGCGTCAACGAGGTCGCGCAGGACGCGCAGCCCTTCATGGCGGCCCGCGGCATCACGCTCTGAGACCCGGTCGGGCGAGCCCGACAGCAGGACGGAACGCGTTCAGCAGGACGGAACGGCTCCTCTCCTCCTGCTGAAGCCGTCCTGTCCAACTGTCGTGCTCGGTCCGTCCCGCTGCAGCGCTCGCCGGTCGTCCGAGCGGAGGGTCAGGAGTGGTCCGAGCCCGCGTCCTTCAGGCGGGCGAAACCGTCCTGCACGATCTGCTCGGCCTCGGCGGCGCCGCCCCAGCCCTCGACGTTCACGAACTTGCCGGGCTCCAGGTCCTTGTACCGGCGGAAGAAGTGCTCGATCTCGTTCTTCTGCTGGTCGGTGAGGTCGCCCAGGTCCTGCACGTGCTGCCAGCGCGGGTCCTTGTGCGGCACGACGACGACCTTGGCGTCGCTGCCGGCCTCGTCGCTCATGTTCAGCACCGCGACGGGGCGCACCTTCACGCCGACCCCCGGGAAGGTC
>JAKONM010000215.1 GCA_022701925.1 Microbacteriaceae bacterium | reverse complement strand
GTCCTGCACGACCCGCTCGGACGCCTGCGGGTTCGCGTCCAGCTCGCGCCGGTTCATCCCGAGCACCACCAGCTCGGCCGGCGCGGCGCTGAGGTGCGACACCCACGACGACATCAGGTCCAGCACGCGCGTCGGGCGCTCGGGCGACCCCGGCACCCCCAGCTCGTCGTACAGGTCGGCGACCGCCGCGATCGCGCCGTCGTCGATGTGGGTCACGAGCCGGGGCGCCGTGTAGAAGCGGCCGTCGTCCGAGTAGTCCTGACGGTCGAAGAAGCCGGGAGGGAAGGTGGCGTGCATCGGACCGATCATCCCCCGCCCGGCCGCTCCTCCGGTGCGCTGCGGGCTACTCGGCGAGGGCCCGCAGGCGGGCGGCCTCGTCGGCCTCGATCGCGCTCACGACGATCGGCTCGAGGGCGCCGTCGAGCACCGCGTCGAGGTTGTAGGCCTTGTACCCGGTGCGGTGGTCGCTGATGCGGTTCTCGGGGTAGTTGTAGGTGCGGATCCGCTCGGAGCGGTCGACGGTGCGCACCTGGCTGCGCCGCGCGGCGGACGCCTCCGCCTCCGCGGCCTCCTGCTGGGCGGCCAGGATGCGGGCGCGCAGCACGCGCATGCCCGCCTCGCGGTTCTGCAGCTGGCTCTTCTCGTTCTGCATCGACACGACGATGCCGGTCGGCAGGTGCGTGATGCGCACGGCGGAATCGGTGGTGTTGACGCTCTGCCCACCGGGGCCGGAGGAGCGGAAGACGTCGATCTTCAGGTCGTTCGGGTCGATCACGACCTCCTCGGGCTCGTCGACCTCGGGGAAGACGAGCACGCCGACGGCCGAGGTGTGGATGCGGCCCTGCGCCTCCGTCTTCGGCACGCGCTGCACCCGGTGCACACCGCCCTCGTACTTGAGGTGCGCCCAGACGCCCTCGGCGGGGTCGTTCGACGAGCCCTTCACCGCGACCTGCACGTCCTTGTACCCGCCGAGGTCGCTCTCGGTGCGCTCGAGCAGCTCGGTCTTCCAGCGCTTCGACTCCGCGTAGTGCAGGTACATCCGCAGCAGGTCGGCCGCGAAGAGGGCCGACTCCTCGCCGCCCTCCCCCGCCTTGATCTCGAGGATCACGTCGCGGCCGTCGTCGGGGTCGCGCGGGATCAGCAGGCGGCGCAGCTTCTCGGCCGCCCCGGTCTCCGCCGTCTCGAGATCGGGCACCTCGGCGGCGAAGGCCGCGTCCTCCGCGGCCAGCTCGCGGGCCGCCGCCAGGTCGTCCCGGGCCTGGTTCCAGGACTCCCACGCGGCGACGATCTGCCCGAGCTCGGCGTAGCGCCGGCCGACCCGGCGGGCACGGCCGGCGTCGGCGTGCAGCGCGGGGTCGGCCAGCTGCCGCTCCAGGTCCGCGTGCTCCGCGACCAGCGGGGCGACCGCGGCGAACTCGGACTGGCCGGTCACTTCCCGCTCGGCAGCGACTTCTGCATCTGCACCAGGAACTCGACGTTGGTGCCGGTCTCGCGCAGCTTGCCGACGACCGTCTCCAGCGCCTCCTGCGGGCTGCGGCCCGCCAGGGCCCGGCGCAGCTGCCGCACGACCTTGACCTCGTCCGGCCCCAGCAGGTGCTCGTCCCGCACGGTGCCCGACGCGCTGACGTCGATCGCCGGGAAGATGCGCTTCTCGGCGAGGGCGGAGGAGAGCACCAGCTCGGCGTTCGCCGCGCCCCGCAGCTCCTGCAGCACCACCGCATCGGCCTCGGCCGTCTCGATGAGCGCCGTGCCCAGCACGGTCAGCGAGCCGCCGTTCTCGATGTTGCGCGCGGCGCCGAACAGGCGCTTCGCGGGCAGCAGCGCCGCCGCGTCGAGCCCGCCCCCCAGCGCGCGGCCCGCGGCCGGCACGGTCTGGGCGTAGGCGCGGGCGAGACGGGTCAGGGAGTCGATCAGCACGACGACGTCGTAGCCCAGCTCGACCAGGCGCTCGGCGCGCTCGATCGCCAGCTCGGCGACCGTGGTGTGGTCCTCGGGGGCGCGGTCGAAGGTCGAGGCGATGACCTCGCCCTTCACCGAGCGCTGCATCTCGGTGACGTCCTCGGGGCGCTCGTCGACGAGCACGACCATCAGGTGGACCTCGGGGTTGTTCTTCGAGATCGCGTTCGCGACGGCCTGCAGCAGCAGGGTGCGGCCGGCCCGCGGCGGGGCGACGATGAGGCCGCGCTGGCCCTTGCCGATCGGCGCGACCAGGTCGACGACCCGGGTCGAGGTCTTGGCGGACTCCGTCTCGAGGCGCAGGCGCTCCTGCGGGTAGAGCGGGGTCAGCTGCTCGAACTCGACCCGCTCCTCGGCCTCGGCCACGGGCAGGCCGTTGATCGAGTCGACCTTGACCAGGGCGTTGTACTTCTGGCGCGTGGGCTGCTCGTTCTCGGGCACCTGGCGGATCGAGCCCACCACGGCGTCGCCGCGCCGCAGGTGGTACTTCTTCACCTGGCCGAGGGAGACGTACACGTCGTTGGCGCCCGAGAGGTAGCCGGAGGTGCGCACGAAGGCGTAGTTCTCCAGCACGTCGAGGATGCCGGCGATCGGGATCAGGACGTCGTCGTCGCGGACCTCGGGCTCGTCCCACTCGCCGCCGGCGCCGCGGCGCTTGCGGTCGCGGTAGCGGCCGCGACGGCCCTCGCCGTCCTGCTGGCCCTGCTGGTCGGCCTTCGGCTGCTCCTGCTGGGGCTCGGCCTTCGCGGCCTGGCCGGTCTGCTGACCCTGCCCGGCCGGCGCCGCCTGGCCGTTCTGCTGCGCCTGCCCGCGCTGCTGGCCCTGCTGCTCGCCCTGCGCCTGGCGTCCCCGGCCGCGGCCCCGACCCCGACGGCCGCCCTGGCGCTCGCCCTCGGGCTCCGACTCGGCGTCGGCCTCGTCGCCCTCGCCCGCCTCGCGGCGCTGCAGCTCCTGCAGGTCCTCGGCGATGCCGGTGAGGCCCGCGTTCACGTGGGAGCCGGCCGACTTCGGCTCGGCGGTGCCCGCCGACTCGGCCGCCGCGTCCGACACCTCGGCGCCGCCGGCGGCCTCGTCGGGCGACGGCGCCGCGGACTCGTGCTGCGGCTCGGCCGCCTCCGCGACGTCGGCCTGCGGCTCCACGTCCTCGGCCGCCTGCTGCTCGGCGGCGGGCTCGTCGCCGAGCTCCTGCTGCGCCTCGGCCGGCTGCTCGGCGGGGGCCTCGCCGTCGGCGGCCTGCTCCTCGGGCGCGGCCT
>JAKONM010000138.1 GCA_022701925.1 Microbacteriaceae bacterium | reverse complement strand
TCGAACAGCGAGGGGCTGGTCCACTGCGACAGCTCGCCGGTGCGGTAGGCGGCGGCCTCCACCGAGACCACCTCGAGGTCGGGCGAGCGCTCGCGGCAGGCGGCGCGGACCCGCTCGACGGCGCGCTCGGCCAGCAGCGCCTCGGGGCCGGTGACCAGCACGACCGGGCCCGGCTCGGCGAGGTGCCACGGCAGCGCCCCGGTGGTGCGGGCCTGCTCGCCGGCGCCGCTCGGACGGGTGCGCGACGGCGTGCGGGAGGTGGCCACGCCGACACCCTGCCACGCCCCCACGACGCTCCCCCACCTGCTCACCGGACGCTCACCGGGCGCTCACCGGGACCACCGCCGCAGCGCCCGCGGGGCCAGGGCGAGCCCGACCAGCGCCGCGGCCAGCCCCAGCGCGGGCAGGGGTCCCTGCGGCCAGGGCAGCTGCGTCCCGGGGACGGCGGCGCCGGTCCGGGCGACCAGCGCCAGCCACTGGGCGCCCAGGCCCCCGAGGCGCGCGGCGGCGACCGCGGCCGGCGGCCAGACGGGCTCCAGGGCCACGGCGGCCAGACCGAGCAGGGTCGCCGGGGCGACGGCGGGGGCCGCGAGGAGGTTCGCGGGGACGGCGAGGAGCGGGACGTCCGGTGCCAGCAGGAGGACCACCGGCGCGCACACGGCCTGCGCGGCCAGCGGCACCACCAGCGCAGCGGCGAGGGCCTCGCCCGCGCGCGCCGTCCACCCCCGCGGGGCCGTCCGGACCGGGTGGCCCCGCAGACCCGGGCGGTGGAGCGCCCGCGCCGCTCCCACCCGCTGGACCAGGCGCGCCGACCAGGCGGGCACGAGGACGAGCAGCGCCCCGGTGGCGAGCACGGACAGGGCGAAGCCCGCTGCGCGCGAGAGCCACGGGTCGAGCACGAGCAGCGCCGTGGCGGCCACCGCCAGCGCGGGCACCCCCGCACCACCCCGCGAGGCCCCCGCGCCGAGCAGCACGGCTGCGCCCATGACCGCGGCCCTCAGGACGCTGGGCTCGCCCCCGGCGAGGGCGGCGAAGGCCAGCAGCGCCGCGCCCGCCAGCAGCAGGCGGGTGCGGCGGCCGATGCCGAGCGCCGTCGCCCCCACGAGCACCGCGCTCGTCACCAGCGCGGTGTTGCCGCCGCTGACCGCGGTGAGGTGGGTCAGGCCCGTCGCCCGCATCGCCGCGTCGAGGTCCGGCGGGAGGGCGGTGGTGTCTCCCACGACCAGGCCGGGGAGCAGGCCCCGGGCGTCGGGCGGCAGGGTCGCGCAGGCGCGCACGAGGCCGGCGCGCAGCTCCTGCCCCCAGCGGGCCCAGCGTCCGGTGGGTGGTGAGGTCTCCGGGGCTCCCAGCGGGGTCAGGACGGCGCTGGCGGGGTCGGCGGCGTCGGTCGCCTCCAGGCGCCCCCGGGCGAGCACCCGGTCTCCGCGGCGCACGACCTCCCAGGCCGCTCCCCCGACCACGAGCACCTCGGCGTCCGCAGCGGTGGTGCTCCCCCGCCCGGTGACCCGCTCGGCGCGCAGCCCGACCACCCACCGAGGCGAGCGGTCCGCCCAGGGGCGCGCCGGGTCGGGCCGCACCCGGTGGGCGTCGCTCACGGCGCTGCCCTCCACCACGACGACCGCGCGCTGGGCGGCCAGCGGCTCGAGCTGCCCGCGCCCGCGCGCCACCTGGGTGGCCAGCACCGACGCGCACACGGCACCCACGAGCACCAGCGCCAGGGCCGCCGACCCGCCGCGGCGGCACCCGAGCAGGCCCGTGGCGCCGGTGACGGCGACGACGGCCACCGCGCCCAGCAGCGCCGGGGGTGCGGGCAGCGCGGCAGCGGCGGCCGCCCACACCACCAGGGCGGGCACCACGAGCCGCAGGTCGAGGCGACCCGGCGCACCGGAACCACCGGCTCCACCAGCAGCACCGCCCGTGGCGCGCCCTCCGGTCCCGCTCAGGGCGTCCTCACACCGACAGCAGCGGGGCGAGCCGCGCCAGGGTCGTGGGGCCGATGCCGTCGACCTCGGCGAGCTCGTCGACGCTCGTGTAGGGCCCGTGCGCGGCGCGGCGCTCGAGGATGCGCTCGGCCAGCACCGGCCCCACCCCGGGCAGGGCGTCGAGGTCGGCGGCGGTGGCGGTGTTCAGGTCGAGCGGTCCGACCGGTGCGCCGGTCCCAGCGCCGGTGGCGGCCGCCGCCGGGGTCGGCCCCGGGACCTCCTCGCCCGGGGCGGGGACCACCAGCTGCTCGCCGTCGGCGAGCACGCGGGCGAGGTTCACCCGCCGCAGGTCGGCGCCCTCGAGGGCGCCGCCCGCCGCCCGCAGCGCGTCGTCGACCCGCGCGCCCGGCGGCAGGCGCACGAGCCCGGGGCGGGCGACCTGGCCGGTGACGTCGACGACGACCTCCGCCGCCGCCGCGGCGCCCCCCGCCGCGAGCGCGCCCGGCGTCGTCGCGGACGGCGCCGCGGCGGCGGTCGGTCCGGCGCTCCCGCGCAGGGGCACGGCCACGCCGGGGCTCGGGGTGGCCACCGCCCCTCCCCCGCCGCCCAGCCCCAGGACGAGCAGGACGACGACGCCGGCCACGACCACCAGGCCCCCGGCCGCGGCGCTGGGCGCCAGGGACCACCGGCCCTCGCGCAGGAGCTCCCACGCCGTCGGGGACCACGCCACCTCCTCGCGGCGCCGCTGCGCCCGCGACGGTGGGGTGCGCACCGCGGCGCGGTCGCGCAGCGGCGGGTCGCCGGCGCCGTCGTCGTCCTGCAGCACCGGTCCAGGCTGGAGCCGACGGCCCCCGCGCGGGGCGCGGTACAGACCGCCTGTGGACGACGCCGGCCCCGGGCGCCCCTGTGGGCGACTCGGGGCCGTCCGCCGGTCGGGCCCGCGGCCGGCGGACCCGTCAGCGCGTCAGGCGGGGACCACGTTGACGAGCTTGGGAGCCCGCACCACGACGGTGCGCACGCCGCGGCCGTCGAGGGCGCGCTGCAGCGCCGGCGAGGCGAGGGCGAGCTCGCGCAGCGCGTCCTCGGTGATGTCGGCGGGGACCTCGAGGCGGTCGCGGACCTTGCCCTGCACCTGCACCACGCAGGTCACCGACTCCTGCACCAGCAGGGCCGGGTCGGCCTGGGGGAACGGGTGGTGGGCCAGCGAGCCGGTGTGGCCCAGGCGGCTCCAGAGCTCCTCGGCGACGTGCGGGGCCAGCGGCGCCAGCATCAGCACCAGCGGCTCCACGGCCTCGCGGGGCGCCGCGGGCAGCTTGGTGAGCTCGTTGTTCAGCTCGATCAGCTTGGCGATCGCCGTGTTGAAGCGCAGCGCCGCGAGGTCGGCCGAGACGCCGTCGGTGGTGCGGTGCACCAGGGCGCGCACGGCCGCGGTGGCGGGCTCCTCGGTGA
>JAKONM010000061.1 GCA_022701925.1 Microbacteriaceae bacterium | reverse complement strand
TCACGTCGTCGCCCGCGAAGAGCACCCCGGTGGCACGGGTGTAGCGGCGCAGGTGCTCGACCGCCTCGCCCTTCGTCGTCGACCGCACCGAGAACTCGACGACGTTCTTGCCGAGGCGCACGGTGGCGTCGGGCGTCTCCGCCTTCAGCTCCTGCAGGGCCACCAGGTGCGCCACGCGGCTGCGCCGGTCGCTCGCAACCCGCGTGTGCAGCGCGAAGCCGGCCGGCTTCGGCTCGATCCACACGTCGTCCAGGCTGTCGGCGACCTGGCTGAGCACCTCGCGCATCACCACCAGCTGCTCCCGCTCCGCGTCGCCCAGCGCCAGGACGTCGTCCGGCTCGTCGAGCCGCAGCTCGATGCCGTGGGAGCCGACCAGCAGCACGCGGTCGCCGAAGGGCGCGACCTGCTCGAGCGACTTCAGCGACCGGCCGGACACCATCGCCACCCGGGTGGCGGGCAGCGCGATCAGGCGCTCGACCGCGGCGCGGGCCTCCGGGGTGGCGCGCGCGTCCTCGGGCTCGTCGACCTCCGGCGCCAGCGTTCCGTCGAAGTCCAGCGCGACGAGCAGCCGCGGCGTGGCTGCCAGGGTGCCGAGCGCCTCGCGCAGCTCGGCGCGCACCCCGCTGCCCGTCGTGCCGATGCGGTCGTCGATCGCCATCACTCCACCTCCGCCGCCGCCACCGCGCTGGGAGTCGGCCGCGCTGCCGCCAGGGCCCCCAGGAAGTCGCGCGACCAGCGCTCCACGTCGTGCGTCAGCACCTTCTTGCGCAGCGCGCGCATGCGGGCCCGGCGCTCGGCGCGCGACATGTGCACGGCGGCCAGCATGGCGCGCTTCAGGCCCTCGATGTCGTGCGGGTTCACCAGCAGCGCCTGCTTCAGCTCGTCCGCGGCACCCGCGAACTCGCTGAGCACCAGCACGCCGTCGTCGTCCGCCCGCGTGGCCACGTACTCCTTGGCCACCAGGTTCATGCCGTCGCGCAGCGCGGTGACCAGCATGATGTCGGCCGCCAGGAACAGCGCCACCATCTCCTCGCGCGGGTAGCCGTGGTGCAGGTAGCTGATGGCGCTGTGGCGGATCGTGCCGAACTCGCCGTTGACCCGGCCGACGGTCAGCTCGATCTCGTCGCGCAGCGCGCGGTAGGTCTCGACCCGCTCGCGGCTGGGGCTCGCCACCTGCACCAGCACGGTGTCGTCGACGTCGAGCTTGCCCTCCTTCAGCAGCTCGGCGTAGGCGGAGAAGCGGTGCCCGATGCCCTTCGTGTAGTCCAGCCGGTCGACGCCCAGCATGATCGTCGACGGGTTCCCCAGGTCGTGCCGGATCTGCGCGGCGCGGGCCCGCACGGCCTCCTGCTCGACGAGCGCGGTGTAGGCGCTGGCGTCGATGGAGATCGGGAAGTGGCGGGCGATCACCGTGCGCGGCTGGTCCGACATGGAGTTCGGCCACTTGCCGTCGCCCGCCGCCGGCAGCTCGACCCGGCCGTGCGGCGTCTGCACGTGGAAGAGGCGGCGCACCGCCCGCAGGAAGTTGCCCGCGTCCGCCCGGCGCTGGAAGCCGATGAGGTCCGCGCCCAGCAGCCCCTCCACGATCTGCCGGCGCCACGGCAGCTGGGAGAACAGGCCGTAGGCGGGGAAGGGGATGTGGTTGAAGAAGCCGATGACCAGGTCGGGGCGGCGCTCGCGCAGCATCCGCGGCACCAGCTGCAGCTGGTAGTCCTGCACCCAGACGGTGGCGCCCTCCGCCGCCGCGAGGGCCGACGCCTCCGCGAACCGCCGGTTCACCTCGACGTACGACTCCCAGGTGGTGCGGCTGTAGGCGGGCTGCGCGATGACGTCGTGGTACAGCGGCCAGATCGTGTCGTTGGAGAAGCCCTCGTAGTACAGCTCGATCTCGTCCGCCGACAGCGGCACCGGGTGCAGCCGCATGCCGTCCGCCTCGAACGGCCCCTGCGGGTCGTCGGCGGTGCCGGTCCACCCCACCCAGACGCCGTCGTTGGACCGCATCACCGGCTCGAGCGCGGTGACCAGACCGCCGGGCGAGGGCTTCCAGGACGGGGTGCCGTCATGGGCGGTCACCCGGTCGACGGGCAGTCGGTTGGAGACCACGACGAAGTCGTAGCGCTCGGCGTCACCGTCGATGATCTGCTCCCTCGTGATCGGCGCCAGGGTACCCGGGACGCCGGGGAGCGGGCCGAGTCAGGCCGAGGGCAGCGCCAGCACGGCCCGTGCGGCGTCCGCCAGCGGGTCGGCGTAGGCGGATCCGTGGCTGGCCGCGTGCACCGCCAGCGGGTGCAGCTGATGCAGCGGCACCCGCTGCCGCCAGCCGGGCCGGAGGGGGTGCGCCGCGTCGTAGCCGGCCAGCACCTCCTCCAGGTGCGGGCAGCCGAAGAGCGCCAGCATCGCCAGGTCGGTCTCGCGGTGGCCGCCGTGCGCGGCGGGGTCGATCAGCACGGCGCCCTGCGGGGTCCACTGCACGTTGCCGTTCCAGAGGTCGCCGTGCAGCCGGGCGGGCGGCTCCCCGTCGTCGAGCCCGCCGGCGGCGATCCGGTCGCAGGCGCGTCGCACCAGCGCCAGGTCCTCGCCGCCGATGTGCCCGCGCCGGGCGGCGAGCTCGGCGTAGGGCAGCACGCGGTCCTCCGAGTAGAAGGCGCCCCAGGAGGACCGGCCGCCCGGAGTCGTCCGCAGGGGCTGGGCGCCGATGAACGCCGGGCCCGCCCAGCCGTCCGGCGGCGCGCCGAAGCCCGCCGCCCCCGCGCCGTGCGTCGCCGCGAGCGCGGCGCCGAACGCCCCGGCGTCGCGGCGGTCGGGCCGCGCCGGCTCGAGCGCCTCGAGATCGATGCGGCCCGGCTCGACCGCCAGCACCCGCACCACCTGCGCGCCCCGCGCGGCGGCGAGCCATGCCAGCCCGGCCGCCTCCCACTCGAAGAAGCCGGCGGGGGCGGAGGGGCGGCGCTTGGTGTGGACGCGGGGCACCGGCGCGAGGGTACGGGCCGGTGCCCCCGGTCAGCCCAGTGCGGGCAGCGCCCGGAACGCCGCAGGCGACGAGCGGCGGCGGCCCACCAGCACGACCTCGAGCACGAAGGCCGCCAGCGCCCAGAGCAGCAGCGACAGCAGCCCGCTGCCCGCGCCGCCGGAGCCGGTGAGCACGGCGGTGGTGGCGTCGACGGCCGCGGTGAGCGG
>JAKONM010000049.1 GCA_022701925.1 Microbacteriaceae bacterium | reverse complement strand
AGGTCATTCAGGACCTCCCCTCGTTGCGGCCGTCGCCCAGTATCCCATCGCCGGTCTGCGCCTCCCGCGTGAGCGCCCGGCGCGGCCACCCCACCACGGCGGCCGCGACGACGGCCGGCGCGACCGTCCAGGTGAGGCCCGCGTAGTTCAGGAGCACGACCTCCGAGCCGCTCGGCCCGGGGAACAGCAGCAGCACCACGGCACCGACGACGCCGAGGGCCGCCGCGAGCGCGAACCAGCGGGTCGGGAACGCCAGCCGCAGCGCCGCCAGCAGCAGGCCGACCATCAGCACGGACAGCACGAGGCCGATCGGCGGGCCGCTGCCGGTCGCCGCGGAGACGCCGAACTGGTGCTTGAAGGTGCCGAGCAGGCCGACCAGCACGCCGGCCGCGAAGGAGGCCGGGACGCCCACCGCCAGCTCGCGCGGCGTCGTCCGCTCCTGCTGCACGGCTCCATCCTGCCCGGCCTGGACACCCGGTCGGGTGAGGACTAGCGTCGCGTGCTGGTTAGGGATGCCTAACCTCACTTCTCCCCCGGACGGACGCGATCGTGCTCGGCAACTTCCTGATCGGCCTGCGCGAAGGGCTCGAGGCGGCCCTGATCGTGTCGATCCTCCTGGCCTACGTGGTCCGCATCGGCCGGCGCGACCTGCGCCCCCGCATCTGGGCGGGCGTCGCCGCCGCGGTCGTCGTCTCGCTGGGCTTCGGCGCGGTGCTGACCTTCGGCACCTACGGCCTGACGTTCCAGGCGCAGGAGGCGATCGGCGGCGGCCTCTCGATCGTCGCGGTCGGCTTCGTCACCTGGATGATCTTCTGGATGGTGCGGCACGGCCGCACGCTGTCCGCCGAGCTGCGCGGCGGCGTCGACCGGTCCCTGGCGGCCGGTTCGGCGATCGGGCTCGTCCTGCTGGCCGCGCTCACCGTCGGCCGCGAGGGCCTCGAGACCTCCCTGATCATCTGGGCCGCGGTGCAGGCGACCGGGCAGACCTGGCTGGCGCTGGGCGGCGCCGTGCTCGGCATCGCGGTCGCGGTCGGCCTGACCGCGCTGCTGTCCAAGGGGCTGCTCCGCATCGACCTCGGCCGCTTCTTCACGGTGACGGCCGGCCTGCTGGTGCTGGTCGCCGCCGGGGTCTTCAGCTACGGCGTGCACGACCTGCAGGAGGCGGGCGTGCTGCCCGGCCTGCGGCAGACGGCGTGGGACGTCAGCGCCGCGATCCCGGCGGACAGCTGGTACGGCACCCTGCTGAAGGGCGCGTTGAACTTCTCCCCGCAGGCCACGTGGCTGGAGGTCGCCGCCTGGACGGCCTACGTCGCGGTGACGGGCACCGCCTTCGCCCTGGTGCTGCACCGCCGCAGCGCGGCCTCCCGCCTCTCCCCCGCGACCGCCTGAGCGCGGCGCCGACCACCGAGGACCTCCGATGCGCCCCCGTGCCTCCCTGCCCGTCGCCGCCCTGGCCGCGACGCTGGCCCTGGCAGCCCTGACCGGCTGCACCCGCAACCAGCCCGCCGGCGCCGGCGCCGCCTCCGAGGGAGGCATCACCGTCACCGCGGCCGACGACTCGTGCGCGGTGTCGACGGCCACCGCGACGAGCGGCACCTCCGTCTTCTCGGTCACGAACACCGGCACCCGCGCCACCGAGTTCGAGCTGGTCGCGAAGGACGGGCTGACCATCGTCGGCGAGATCGAGAACATCGGGCCCGGTCTCACCCGCTCGCTGAGCGTGCAGGCCCAGCCCGGCAGCTACACCACGATGTGCAAGCCGGGCATGACCGGCAGCGGCGTCGGGCGGGCCGCGTTCACCGTGACGGGCGAGGCGGTCGCCCTCAGCGGCGACGCGAAGCAGCTGGCCGACGCGGCCGCGACGCGCTACGTGTCCTACGTGCGCGACCAGGCCGACCAGCTGCTGACGGCCACGCGGGCCTTCGCGGCCTCCTACGCCTCCGGGGACGCCGCCACCGCGAAGACCGAGTACCCCGCCGCCCGCGCCTACTACGAGCGCATCGAGCCGATCGCGGAGTCGTTCGGCGACCTGGACCCGCAGCTCGACGCGCGCGAGGGCGACGTGGCCGAGGGCGCGGACTGGACCGGCTGGCACCGCATCGAGAAGGACCTGTGGGCGCCCGACGGGAAGCCGCTCGACGGGGCCGCCCGCGAGCAGGCCGCCGAGTTCCTGGTGGAGAAGACGCAGGACCTGAAGGACCGCGTCGACGCCGCCTCCTTCACGGTGACCGCCGACGCGATCAGCAACGGCGCGATCGGTCTGCTCGACGAGGTCGCGAGCTCGAAGATCACGGGCGAGGAGGAGGCCTACAGCCACACGGACCTGTGGGACTTCAAGGCCAACGTCGAAGGCGCGGAGGTCGCCTACCGCGGCGTGCGCGACATCGCCGCCGGGAAGGACGCGGCGCTGGTGAGGTCGCTCGACGCCCGCTTCGCCGCCCTCGACGCGCTGCTCGCCCGGTACGGCTCGCTCGAGAAGGGCTTCCAGCCCTACACCGACCTGTCGAAGGCCGACGTGAAGGCGCTGTCCGACTCCGTGAACGCGCTGGCGGAGCCGCTGTCGCGCCTGACCGCCGCCGTGCTGGGCTAGATGGTCCGCGAGCGGAGGGGCGGGGGGACGCGCGACCGGCAGGGCGTCAGCCGGCGCGGACTGCTGCGCGGATTCGGGCTGGGCGCGCTCGGCGCGGGCGCCGGCGCCGCCACGGCGCTGGGCGCCGAGCACGCGGTCGCCGCGAGCGCGGTGCCCCCGGCCGACCGGATCCACCCGTTCCACGGCGCCCATCAGGCCGGCATCGTCACCGAGGCGCAGGACCGGCTGTACTTCGCCGCGTTCGACCTGGCCGAAGGGCTGGCGAAGGCCGACCTGGTGCAGCTGCTGCGCGACTGGTCGGCGGCCGCCGCCCGACTGACCGCGGGCCGCGGGGTGGGCGACGAGCCCGTCTCGCAGGGCGACTACGCCGCCCCGCCCGAGGACACCGGGGAGGCGCTGGGCCTGTCGCCGGCCGGCCTCACGCTGACCTTCGGCTTCGGGCCGTCCCTGTTCGACGACCGCTTCGGCCTGGCGGACCGGCGCCCCGACGCGCTGGTCGACCTGCCGGCCTTCCCCGGCGACGCGCTCATCGCCGCGGCCTCGGACGGCGACCTCTGCGTGCAGGCCTGCAGCGACGACCCGCAGGTCGCCGTGCACGCCATCCGCAACCTGTCCCGCATCGCCTTCGGCCGGGCGACGATGCGCTGGTCGCAGCTGGGCTTCGGCCGCACCTCCAGCACGACGCGGGCGCAGGTCACCCCGCGCAACCTGTTCGGATTCAAGGACGGCACCGCCAACCTGAAGGCCGAGGACACGGCGCTCGTGCAGCGCGAGGTCTGGGTCGGCGACGACGGCGGCTGGATGGCCGGCGGCTCCTACCTGGTCGCGCGCAAGGTGCGGATGCGGATGGAGACCTGGGACCGGCAGAGCCTGCAGGACCAGGAGCAGACCATCGGGCGCACGAAGCCGGAGGGAGCCCCGCTGTCCGGCGGCACCGAGTTCACGGCCCCGGACTTCGCGGCGAAGGGCGACGGCGCCCCGCTGATCCCCGCCGCCTCCCACGTGCGCATGGCGCACCCCTCCGAGAACGGCGGTGCGCAGCTGCTGCGCCGGGGGTACAACTACGCGGACGGCAACGACGACCTGGGGCGGATGGACGCCGGCCTGTTCTTCATCGCGTTCCAGCGCGATCCGAGGAGGCAGTTCATCCCGATCCAGCAGCGCCTGGCCTCGGCCGACCTGCTGAACGAGTACGTCGTGCACGTGGGCAGCGGCGTGTGGGCCGTGCCGCCGGGTGCCGCGAAGGGCTCGTACGTCGGGGCGACGCTGCTCTCCTGACCGCAGCCGGCGGAGCGCCGGCGCTGATCGAGCCGCGGACGCGCGTCGCCGCCGCGTTCGATCGGCTGCTGCGGACGCGGGCGGCGACGCCCCGCGACGACGACGGCCCACGACCCCGAGGGGGTCGTGGGCCGTCGGCCGTGGAGCCGGGCTACGCGTCGACCGTCTGCTTCTTCAGGCGGCTGGCGTTGCGGGCGCGGGTCTGCTGGTCGAGGGCGACCTTGCGGATCCGCACCGCGTTCGGCGTCACCTCGACGCACTCGTCGTCGCGCGCGAACTCGAGGCTCTCCTCGAGCGACAGCTCGCGCGAGGGGGTCAGGCGCTCCAGCTCGTCGGCCGTGGAGGAGCGGATGTTGTTCAGCTGCTTCTCCTTCGTGACGTTGACGTCCATGTCGTCCTGGCGGCTGTTCTCGCCGACGACCATGCCCTCGTAGACCTCCTCGGACGGCTTCACGAAGAAGACGCCGCGCTGCTGCAGGTTCTGCAGCGCGAAGGGGGTGACGACGCCGGTGCGGTCGGCGACCATCGAGCCGTTGACGCGCGTGGTGATCGCGCCGGCCCAGCGGTCGTAGCCGTCCGAGATCGCGTTCGCGATGCCGGTGCCGCGGGTGATGGTCAGGAACTCGGTGCGGAAGCCGATGAGGCCGCGCGACGGCACCCGGAACTCCATCCGCACCCAGCCGGTGCCGTGGTTCGACATGGTGGTCATGACGCCCTTGCGCGCCGCCAGCAGCTGGGTGATCGCGCCGAGGTGCTCCTCCGGCGCGTCGATCGTCAGGTGCTCGAAGGGCTCGTGCGTCTTGCCGTCGACCTGCTTCGTGACGACCTGGGGCTTGCCCACCGTCAGCTCGTAGCCCTCGCGGCGCATCTGCTCGACCAGGATCGCCAGGGCCAGCTCGCCGCGGCCCTGCACCTCCCAGGCGTCGGGACGGCCCACGTCGACGACCTTGACGGACACGTTGCCGATCAGCTCGCGGTCCAGGCGGTCCTTGACCAGGCGGCCGGTCACCTTGTGCCCCTTGCCGCCCTTGCCCGCCAGCGGCGAGGTGTTGGTGCCGATCAGCATCGAGATCGCGGGGTCGTCCACGTGGATCGCCGGCAGCGGCCGCACGTCCTCCGGGTCGGCCAGGGTGTCGCCGATGGTGATGTCCGGGAACCCGGCGACCGCCACGATGTCGCCGGCCGCGGCCGACTCGGTCGGGTAGCGCTCGAGCGCGCGCGTCGCGAGCAGCTCGGTGACCTTCACGTTCGAGCTGGTGCCGTCGCTGCGGACCCAGGCCACGGTCTGGCCCTTGCGCAGCTTCCCGTTGAACACGCGCAGCAGCGCCAGGCGCCCGAGGAACGGCGAGGCGTCCAGGTTGGTGACGTGCGCCTGCAGCGGGTGCTCGTCGTCGAACGACGGGGCGGGGATGTGCTTGAGGATCGCGTCGAACAGCGGCTCGAGGTCGGTGTTGTCCGGCAGCGTGCCGTTCTCCGGCCGGTTCCAGCTGGCGGCGCCGTTGCGCCCGGAGGCGTAGACGACCGGCACGTCGAGGATGGCGTCGAGGTCCAGGTCGGGCACGTCGTCCGACAGGTCGCTGGCGAGGCCCAGCAGCAGGTCCTGCGACTCGTGGACGACCTCGTCGATGCGGGCGTCCGGCCGGTCGGTCTTGTTCACCAGCAGGATCACGGGCAGCTTCGCCTCGAGCGCCTTGCGCAGCACGAAGCGGGTCTGCGGCAGCGGACCCTCGGACGCGTCGACCAGCAGCACGACGCCGTCGACCATGGACAGGCCGCGTTCGACCTCGCCGCCGAAGTCGGCGTGGCCAGGGGTGTCGATGACGTTGATCGTCACGGTGCCGTCGACGGCGTGCTGACCGCTGTACGCGATGGACGTGTTCTTCGCGAGGATCGTGATCCCCTTCTCCCGCTCCAGCTCGTTGCTGTCCATCGCGCGGTCGTCGACGTGCGCGTGGTCGCCGAACGAATTGGTCTGCTTGAGCATCGCGTCGACGAGGGTGGTCTTGCCGTGGTCGACGTGCGCGACGATGGCGACGTTGCGCAGGTCGGAGCGGGTGGCGAGCGCCATGGTGATGCCTTCCGGTGGGAGAGGCCCGCGGCTCCTGGCGGAGGCGGGCGGGTCGGCGGCGCCGCATCGAAGGGCGCACGTGCCGACCGCGCGCCCACGACGGCGCGCTGTTCGTTCCAACACCCTACCCGCCGGAGGTCTTCCCGCCGGGAGCGGGGCGCCGAGAGCGCTGCCGGCCGCGGGTGACCAGGTTCGGGACGTCGGACCAGGGGCGCCCCTGGTCCGACGTCCCGGACCTGGTCAGGGGCGCGGGGGTCAGGCGGTCTTCGGACCCGTGGTCCGCACCGGGCCGGGCTGGCCGTCGATGAGGTCCGTGCGCACCTGGGGGAAGTGGCAGTAGACCTGGTGGCCGGGACGCTTCTCCTCCAGCACCGGCTGCGTCGTGCGGCAGTGCTCGCGCTGGCTGTCGCTCAGCTCGGTGCGGTACTTCGGGCAGCGGGTGTGGAACACGCACCCCGACGGCGGGCTGGACGGGCTGGGCAGGTCACCGGTCAGCAGGATGCGCTCGCGTCGCGACTCCACGGCCGGGTCCGGGATCGGCACCGCCGACAGCAGGGCGTGCGTGTAGGGGTGCATCGGCGACTCGTAGAGGCTGTCGCGGTCGGTGATCTCCATGATCTTGCCGAGGTACATCACCGCGACGCGGTCGGAGATGTGCCGCACGACCGACAGGTCGTGGGCGATGAAGACGTAGGCCAGCCCGAACTCCGACTGCAGGTCCTCCAGCAGGTTCACGACCTGCGCCTGCACCGACACGTCGAGCGCCGAGACGGGCTCGTCGCAGACGATCAGCTTGGGACGCAGGGCCAGTGCGCGCGCGATGCCGATGCGCTGCCGCTGACCGCCCGAGAACTCGTGGGGGTACCGGTTGTAGTGCTCGGGGTTCAGCCCGACGCGCTCCATCAGGCCCTGCACCGCCTTCTTCACGCCGCCCTCGGGCTTCTGGCCCTGGATCCGGAACGGCGTGCCGACGATCGTGCCGATGGTCTGGCGCGGGTTCAGCGAGGAGTACGGGTCCTGGAAGATCATCTGCACCTCGCGGCGCAGCGGGCGCATGGCCCGGCGGGACAGCCCGCTGATGTCGCGCCCCTGGAAGCGGATGGCGCCGCCGGTGGGCTCGATCAGCTTCGACACCACGCGGCCGGTGGTCGACTTGCCGCAGCCGGACTCCCCCACCAGCCCCAGGGTCTCGCCCTCGTGCACGGTGAACGAGACCCCGTCGACCGCCTTCACGGGGTTGCCGGTGCGGGACAGGAGCCCCTTGGACCTGCCGGGGAACCACTTCTGGACGTCGGTCACCTCCAGCAGCGGCGCGGAGGAGGTCGCCGGCTGGGCGGCGGCGGAGGAGGGTGCTGTGGTCGTCATGGTCGCTCTTCGCAGGTCAGAGGTTCGGCCGGATCTCGGTGAGCAGGATCTGCTGCCGCTCCGCGGGCGGGATGTGGCAGCGCACCTCGTGCTCCGGGGTGGACGGCTCGAGCGCCGGGTGCACCGTGAAGCACTTGCGCCCCTCGACCCGGTCCGAGTACCGGCAGCGCGGGTTGAACACGCAGCCCTTCGGGACGTTGATCAGGGAGGGCGGCGATCCGGCGATCGGCAGCAGGCGGGTCGCCCGCACCCGGTCCATGCGCGGCATCGAGCCGAGCAGGCCCCAGGTGTACGGCATCTCGGGCTGGTCGAACAGCTGGTCGACCGGCCCCTTCTCCACGCACTGGCCGCCGTACATCACGACGACCTGGTCGCAGGTCTCGGCGACGACGCCCAGGTCGTGGGTGATCAGGATGACGGCCGAGTCCAGCTCGTCCCGCAGCTCCTTGATCAGCTCCAGGATCTGCGCCTGCACGGTGACGTCCAGGGCGGTGGTCGGCTCGTCGGCGATCAGCAGGCGCGGCTTGCAGATCAGCGCCATCGCGATCATCGCGCGCTGCCGCATGCCGCCCGAGAACTGGTGCGGGGAGTCGTCGTAGCGGCTCGAGGCGTTCGGGATGCCGACCTTCTCGAGCATCTCGACCGTGCGGGTCCTGGCGTCCTTCGCCGAGACCTTGTTGTGCACCCGGTACGCCTCGGCGATCTGATCGCCCACCGAGTAGAAGGGGTGCAGGCTCGACAGCGGGTCCTGGAAGATCATCGCGACGTCGTCGCCGCGAACCTGGCGCATCTCGTTCTCGGTCGCCGCGACCAGGTCGCGGCCGCCGAGCCAGATGTGCCCGCTGACCTGGGCCCGGCTGCCCTTGTGCAGGCCGAGGATGGCCTGCGCGGTCACGGACTTGCCCGACCCGGACTCGCCGACGATGCCGACGATCTCGCCGGGACGGACGCTGAAGGTCAGGCCGTCGACGCTCTTGACCAGGCCGTCGTCGGTCGGGAAGTGGACCTTCAGGTCCTCCACCGACAGGAACGGCTCGCCGGACAGCGGCGGGCGGACGGTGACGGGTTGCGCGGTGCTCACGATGGGTTCCAGTCTGCGGTCGCGGTCAGACCGCGACGCGCGGGTCGATGAACGCGTACAGCACGTCGACGACGAAGTTGGCGATGACGAGTCCGAGCGCGGCGACGATCGTGACGCCGAGGATGATCGGCAGGTCCTGCTGCGTCACCGCCTGGATCGACAGGTAGCCGAGGCCGCGCAGGTTGAACACGCTCTCCGTGATCACCGTGGTGCCGATCAGCGTGCCCACGTCGATGCCGAAGATCGTGACGATGGGCGTCAGGGCGGCGCGGAGGCCGTGCTTGACGATCACGGTGCGGCGGTCGAGGCCCTTGGCCCGGGCGGTGCGGATGTAGTCCTCCCCCATCGTCTCGAGCATGTTCGAGCGGGTGAGGCGCGCGTAGAGCGCCGCGAAGAGGAAGGCCAGCGCGATCCACGGCAGGATCACGCTCTGCAGCCACCGCAGCGGGTCGTCGAGCAGGCTGGCGTACTGGATGGTGGGCAGCCAGCCGAGGCCGTACACGAAGATCAGCAGCAGCACCGGCCCGGTGAAGAAGATCGGCAGCGACACCGCCGCGAGGGCGCCGGTCATGCCGGCGCGGTCGATGAAGGTGCCGGGACGCAGGGCCGAGGCGGTGCCCACGGCGACGCCGCCGACGAGCCACAGCACCGCGGCGCCCACGATGATGCTGACGCTCACCGGGATCGCACGGCCGATCAGCACGCTGACCAGCTCGTTCTGGCGGAACGAGTACCCGAAGCACGGGAAGGGGCACTGCACCGTCTGGCTGACGCCGTCGGTGATCGACTTGCCGAAGATCCCGCCGATGAAGTTGAAGTACTGCACCGGGATGGGCTGGTCGAAGCCGTAGCGGTGCTCGAGCGCGGCGACCAGCTGCGGCGTGGCCGGGGCCTTGCCGATGTAGTAGAAGACCGGCGACGCGTTCGCGAAGATCGGGCCGATCTGGAAGATGCCGAACGTCACGACGCTGACGATGAACAGCACGAGGATCATGCCGGCGAACCGGCCGAGGATGAAGCGGATCATTGGCGGGCACAGCGGTGGCCGACCGGGTCTCCCCGGCCGGCCACCGCCGTCGCATCCTTCCTAGAGGGTCGAACGGATGCCGGATCGGCTACGGCTCACTTGCCGTCGCTGGTCCCGACGTTGACCACGTCGTACGCGCCGAACCCGAGCGCGTTGTTGGCGGTGACGTTGGTGAGCCGCGAGTTGCGGTACCACAGCGTCTTGTCCCAGCGCATGGGCAGGAACTGGGCGGTCGCCATCAGGGCCTTGTTCAGCTGCGTGCCGAGCTCGGTCGTGGTGGGCGTACCGGTGTCGTCGAGGATCTTGTTGACCGTCGAGTCGTTGATGCTCGCGTAGTTGCTCGTCCCGGGGTCCCGGATCGTCGCACCGTTGACGATGTTCTGGTAGAAGCCGTACAGGGTCGGGAAGTCCGCGCCCCAGCCGGCCATCATGATGCCCAGGCCCTGCTTCTTCACGTTCGACGGCGAGCCGATGAAGGTGGAGTAGTAGTTCTCGGCCGAGGTCGTCGCCGCGGTCACCTTGATGCCGGCCTTGGCCAGGGAGTCGCGCACGTTGGCGAACGCCTTGCCGTTGGTGGCGTCGGGGGTGGAGTAGGCGAACTTCGTGGAGAAGCCGTCGGGCTGGCCGCAGGCGGCGAGCTCCTCCTTGGCCTTCGCGACGTCACCGGTGTTGTCCGAGCCGCTCGGGTACGGGTTGTACGACGGGTCGTAGCCCGGGATGCCCGGAGGCGTCGCGGAGCCGGCGACCTGACCGGCGGCGGAACCGCCCGCGATCTGCAGGGCAGAGGCCTTGTTGATCGCGTAGAAGACGGCGCGGCGGCAGTGCACGTTGTCGAGCGGCGGCACGGAGGACGCGATCGAGTAGTAGCGGGTGGTGGGGCCGCCCGGGTCGTCCGCGTTCTTCTTCAGGTCGTTGTCGCTGTAGATCTTCGCGCGGAAGGCGGGGCCGACCGCGGTCTCCATGCGGGCGTCGGCGGAGCCGGCCTCGAGCTGGTTGTCGATGTCCTCGGTGTTCGAGTTGATCGTCAGGTCGATGCCGTCGGCCAGCGGCTTGCGGATCTTGTCCGAGGCCTGGTCCCAGTTCTTGTTCCGCGTGAAGGTGATGCTCTTCTGCGGCGTGTAGTTCTCGATCTGGAACGGGCCGGACGAGACGGGGTTGCGGGTGTACGTGGCACCCGTGTCCTTGTCCTCGGGCACCGGCGCGCTGGTCGGCAGGGCCAGCAGGTAGTTGAAGTCGGCGAACGGCTTCTTCAGGTTGAAGGTGATCGTGTTGCCGCTGACCGCGACGGCCGAGTCCGGCAGGCTCTTGCCGTCGTACGGGCCCTTGTAGCTGGAGGGCGCGTCGATGATCTCGGTGAAGTAGAAGGTCGGGCCGCCGGTGATGACGTCCTGGGCGTACATGCGCTCGATGGCGTACTTGATGTCCTCGGCCTTGATGGTCTCGCCGTCCGAGTACTTCAGGCCGTCCTGCAGCGTGTACTTCCACTGCGTGTAGTCGGCGTTGTGCGTGCCCATGTCGGTCGCGAGGTCCGGCGCGAGCGTGAACTCGGTGCCGTTGACCTTGGAGTAGTTGACCAGGGTGCGCGACATGACGCGCTGCATGTTCAGGCACCAGCCGTAGTAGGTGCGGGCCGGGTCCCACGAGTCGCAGTCGTTCGCGGACAGCAGCTTCAGGGTGCCGCCGGTCTTGGTGGACGGGTTGACGACGCCGTTGACGGCGGCGTCGAAGCCGGCGGAGGCGGAGCCGCTGCCGCCGGAGGGGGTGGTCGTGCCGCTGCCCGTGCCCGAGCAGCCGGCCAGGAGCAGCGCCCCCGTCACGGCGACGCTGGCGAGTCCCAGCGCCTTCCTCTTGAACCTCATCGAGAAGTCCTCTCGTTCAGATGTGCTGTGTGCGACAGCGGTGCGGCTGCCGGTACTGCGGCCTGGTGGGCCCGGCGGAGCGGACCGGCGGTGGCCGGCCCCCGTCCGCACGCGTGTGGGGCGCGGAGCGCGCCGGAGGTCGTCGTCATCGCGTCGACTTCGGGTCGAGGGCGTCCCGCAGCCCATCGCCGAAGAGGTTGAACGCGAGGACCGCGATGAAGATCGCGAGACCCGGGAGGAACAGGTAGAAGGGGTCCACCTGCAGGTACTGGTTGGCGTCCGAGAGCAGCTGCCCCCAGGACGGCGTGCCCACGAGGCCGAGGCCGAGGAACGACAGGCCGGCCTCGCCGAGCATGTTGTTCGGGATCGACAGCGTCGTGTACACGAGGATCGGCCCGAAGAGGTTCGGCGCGATCTCGCGGAACATGATCCGGATGTTGCCGGCGCCGAGGCTCCGGGCCGCCTCCACGAACTCCTTCTCGCGCAGCGACAGCACCTGCCCCCGCACGATGCGGCCGATGTAGGGGAACGCGAAGAACCCCAGCACGAAGACCAGGATGTAGAACCGGATCGCCGGGTCGGAGTTGATGTAGCTGACGACCGCGATCAGCGCGATCGAGAAGAGCAGCGTGGGGAACGACAGCAGCACGTCCATCGTGCGGGAGATGACCGTGTCGGCCCAGCCGCGGAAGTACCCGGCGATCAGGCCGAGCGAGACGCCCAGCACCAGCGAGAGCGCGGTCGCCGTGATCGCGACCGAGAGCGAGGTGCGGGCGCCGTAGACCAGGTTGATGAAGAGGTCCTGCCCCGACAGCGGGATGACGCCCAGGATGTGCTCGGGGCTGATGCCGCCGAAGGCGCCGTTCGGCAGGCCCGTCACGTCGTTGATGGGGCTGGTCGGACCCAGGTTGTTCTGGCGGTCCGGGTTCTGCCCGTAGACCGCGGCGATCAGGTCGGCGAAGACGGCGACCAGCACGAACAGGACGATGACGACGCCACCGGCCAGGGCGACCTTGTCGCGGCGCAGACGGCGCCAGGCGATCGAGGCGAGCGACCTGCCCTGGATGTCCGCCGGGGCGTCGTCGCCGCTCGGGTCGGTGTTCATCCCGTCCGCCGCGGTGACCGCTTCGAACTCGGTGGGCCCGCCGATCGACACTCATGACCTCCCGAGGTGGTTCCGCAGCGACCTCGCTGCGCCCCCGAGCGGGGACGGAGGTAGCGTAGGCACTGGTCGGCGCCCCTCAAAACCGGCGAAGGATTCGTTACGTGCTGGAAATGGTTGTTGATGGATCCGTGCGCGTGAGGGCCGTCTTCACGCATCGATCGGGCGCCGGGCGCAACGATGTTGCGTCCAGGCGCCTCGGATCGGCGGTCCGCGGATGACGGCGACCCCTCGCCCCGGGGACGCCGCGTCGCCCCCGGGAAGCGACGGCACCGCGCCCCGGGCCTACCGCCCGCGCCTCGAGCTGCTGCTCGTGCTGGGCGTGTCGCTCGGCCAGTCGGCCGTGTACGCCATCGTCTCCCTGGCGGACTCGCTGACGCAGCCCACCGCGCTGAACCAGCAGACGCAGACCCTGAACCCGCAGCAGAACGCGCGCCCCTGGCTCGACCTGATCCAGCAGCTGCTGTCGATCGCGTTCCCGCTGGTGCCGGTGCTGCTCGCCCTCTACCTGATGGGGCCGGGCGTGCTGCGGCGCATCGGCCTGGACCTGCGCCGGCCCGGCTTCGACTGGGGGCTCGGCGCGCTGCTCGCCCTCTGCATCGGCGTGCCGGGGCTCGGCCTCTACTTCGGCGCGGTCGCGCTGAACCTCAACGTCAACATCGCCACCTCCGGCATCCCGCCGCAGTGGTACGCGATCCCCGTGCTGGTGCTCTCGGCGCTGCGCGCGGCGCTGCAGGAGGAGGTGATCGTCGTCGCGTTCCTGTGCTCCCGGTTGAAGGACGCCCGCTGGGGGCCGTGGGCGATCCTGCTCGGCAGCGCGCTGCTGCGGGGCTCGTACCACCTGTACCAGGGCTTCGGCGGGTTCGTCGGCAACGCGGTCATGGGCGTCGTGTTCGTCCTGGTCTACCGCCGCTGGGGACGGCTGGGACCGCTGGTCGTCGCGCACTTCATCCTCGACCTGGTCAGCTTCGTCGGGTACGACCTGCTGCGCACCCTGGCGCCCGGCCTGCTGCCGTGACGCGTGCCGGCTGTCGGAGGGCCTGCGTAGCGTCGAGCGCGTGACCGGACGGACCCGCTGACGTGGTGCAGAGCATCGAGCTGCTGCTCGACGACGAGGCGGAGTCGGCGGTGCGGGCGTCGTGGGACGCGCTGCACGGCGCCGACCTGCCGAGCCTCGCGACCCACACGAGCGCGACGAACCGGCCGCACGTGACCGTGGCGGTGACCGACGACGGCGACTTCACGCCGGGGATCGAGTCGCTGCGCGCCGTCTTCGCGGGCTGGGACCTGGCGGGCGCGGGTCTCGCCGCGACCGTCGGCGCCCCGCTGCTCTTCGGCGGGCACCGGCACCGCTGGACGGTCGCGCGGCAGGTCGTGCCGTCGAGGCCCCTGCTGACGCTGCACGCCGCGGTGGCCCGCGCCCTCGCGCAGGCGGCGCCGGACGCGGAGGTGCACGAGCAGACGCGGCCGGACGGCTGGACCGCGCACGTCTCGCTGACGCGCAGGACGCCTGCGGACCGGTTGGGCGACACCCTGTCCGTGCTGGACGTCGAGCCGATCGCGTGCCGCCTCGTCGGCGCCCGGCTGTGGGACTCCGTGCCGAAGACGGTCACCCCCCTGGCCTGAGACCGGGCATCCTCCGCCTTTCAGGAGTCCTGCGAGCGCAGGACTCCTGAACGGCGGAGGGTCAGGCGAAGGCCTCCGGCGGCGGGCAGGCGCAGACCAGGTTGCGGTCGCCGTACGCCTGGTCGATGCGGCGCACGGGCGGCCAGTACTTGCCGCGGACCGCGCGCTGCCGCCCGGCACCCGCGGCGGCCTCGAACGGGTAGGCCGCGATCTCCCGCGAGTACGGCCGGTCCCAGGTGGAGCTGCTGACCGCGTGCGCCGTGTGCGGGGCGCCGCGCAGCGGGTTGTCGTCCACCGGCCACTCCCCCGCGCCGACCCGGTCGGCCTCGGCGCGGATCGCGAGCATCGCGGTGACGAAGCGGTCGATCTCGCCCAGGTCCTCGCTCTCGGTCGGCTCGACCATCAAGGTGCCCGGCACGGGGAACGACATCGTCGGCGCGTGGAAGCCGTGGTCGACCAGGCGCTTCGCGACGTCGTCGACCGTCACCCCCGTCGCCTCGGTCATCGGCCGCAGGTCGAGGATGCACTCGTGGGCGACGAATCCGCCGTCGCCGCGGTACAGCACCGGGAAGGCGTCCTGCAGGCGCACGGCCACGTAGTTCGCCGCGAGCACCGCGGCGTCCGTGGCCGCCTGCAGCCCGTCGGCGCCCATCATGCGCACGTACGCCCACGAGATCGGCAGGATGCCGGGCGACCCGAACGGCGCGGCCGAGACCGGCGACCCGCCGAAGCGGCCGGGCTCGAAGGGCGCGCGGGGGTCGCCCCGCTGCGCCATCGGGTGCGACGGCAGGTGCGGCGCCAGGTGCGCCTTGGCCGCCACCGGGCCGACGCCGGGACCGCCGCCGCCGTGCGGGATGCAGAACGTCTTGTGCAGGTTCAGGTGGCTGACGTCGCCGCCGAAGTCGCCGAAGCGGGCCCGGCCGAGCAGCGCGTTGAGGTTCGCGCCGTCGATGTAGACCTGGCCGCCCGCGGCGTGGACCGCGTCGGTGACCGCCCGCACCTCGTGCTCGTAGACGCCGTGCGTCGACGGGTAGGTGATCATCAGCGCGGCCAGCGAGTCGGCGTGCTGGGCGATCTTCGCCCGCAGGTCGGCCAGGTCGACGTTCCCCAGCTCGTCGCAGGCGACCACGACGACGGACAGGCCCGCCAGCACCGCGGAGGCGGCGTTCGTGCCGTGCGCCGACGACGGGATCAGGCAGACGGTGCGCTGCTCGTCGCCGTTCGCGCGGTGGTACCCGCGGATCGCGAGCAGGCCCGCGAGCTCGCCCTGGCTGCCCGCGTTCGGCTGCAGGCTGACGGCCTCGTAGCCGGTCAGCTCGGCCAGCCACGCCTCCAGCTGCCCGATCAGCTCGAGCGAGCCGGCCACGTCCTCCGCGGGCGCGAAGGGGTGCAGGTCGGCGAACTCGGGCCAGGTGACGGCGGCCATCTCGGTCGCCGCGTTCAGCTTCATCGTGCACGAGCCCAGCGGGATCATGCCGCGGTCCAGCGCGTAGTCCAGGTCGGCCAGGTACTTGAGGTACCGCATCATCCCGGTCTCGGAGTGGAAGCTCGAGAACACCGGGTGCGTCAGGTACTCGGAGGTGCGCAGCAGCGGCACGGGCAGCGTCGCGGCGCCGCCCGCGACGAAGGCGGGCGGCGTGTCGTGCGGCCGCCCGAGCAGCCGGACGAGCACGTCGACCACGCCGTCCCCGGTCGTCTCGTCGAAGGCGATGCCGACGGTGGTGGCGTCCGCGCGGCGCAGCCAGAGCCCCTGCTCGCGCGCGGCGGCCAGCACGACGTCCGCGTCGTCCACGTCGACCAGCACGGTGTCGAAGAACGCGCCCTCGCGGACCCGCGCGCCGGCGGCGCGCAGCAGCGACGCGGCCCGGGAGGCCGTGGCGTGCACGTCCTCCGCGATCCGCTTCAGGCCCGCGGGGCCGTGGTACACGGCGTACATCGAGGCCATCACGGCCAGCAGCACCTGCGCGGTGCAGATGTTGCTGGTCGCCTTCTCGCGGCGGATGTGCTGCTCGCGCGCCTGCAGGCTGAGCCGGTAGGCGGGGGCGCCCTCCGCGTCCACCGACAGGCCGACCAGGCGGCCGGGCAGCTGGCGCTCCAGGCCCTTGCGCACGGCCATGTAGCCGGCGTGCGGGCCGCCGAACGCCATGGGCACGCCGAAGCGCTGGCTGGTGCCGACCGCGACGTCCGCGCCGAGGTCGCCGGGCGCCGCCAGCAGCGTCATCGCCAGCAGGTCGGCGGCCACCACGGCCAGGGCGCCGCGCGACTTCGCCGCCGCGATCACGTCCGAGGGGTCCCACACGCGCCCGGAGGCGCCCGGATACTGCACGAGCACGCCGAACAGGTCGCCCTCCGGCAGCCCGTCGGCCTCGAGGTCGGCCTGCACCAGCTCGATGCCGACCGTCTCGGCGCGGCCGCGCAGCACCGCCAGGGTCTGCGGCAGGGCGTCGGCGTCGACGACGAAGCGCGCGGTCCTCGCCTTCGAGGCGCGCCGCGCCAGCAGCATGCCCTCGACGACCGCCGTGGCCTCGTCGAGCATCGAGGCGTTCGCCGTGGTCAGGCCCGTGAGGTCCGCCACCATCGTCTGGAAGTTGATCAGCGCCTCCAGCCGGCCCTGCGAGATCTCCGGCTGGTACGGCGTGTAGGCGGTGTACCAGGAGGGGTTCTCCAGGACGTTCCGCTGGATGACGGCGGGCGTGACGGTGCCGGAGTAGCCCAGCCCGATCAGCGGGGTGCGCACGGTGTTCTTCGCGGCCAGCGCGCGCAGCTCGGCGATCGCCTGCCGCTCGGTGGCGGCGGGCGGGATCACGGAGGGGCGGTCGTCCGGGCGGATCGCGATCGCCTCGGGCACGGCGCGGCCCAGCAGGTCGTCCAGGGAGTCGGCGCCGACCGCGGCGAGCATCTCGCGCTGCGCCTCGGGCGCGGTGCCGATGTGGCGCCGCTGGAAGCCGGACCCCGCGCCGGTGGTCGTCGGGCGGACTGCGATGTCGGTCATGCCGCTCCCGTCAGGGCGTCGTAGGCGTCGTGGTCCAGCAGGTCCGGCAGCTCGGTGAAGCGCACGCGCATCAGCCACCCCTCGCCGAAGGGGTCGCTGTTCACGACCTCCGGCGAGGAGGAGAGCGCCTCGTTCACCTCCACGACCTCGCCCGAGACCGGGCAGAACAGCTCGCCCACGCTCTTGGTCGACTCCAGCTCGCCGACCGTCTGGCCGGCGGTCACCTCGTCCCCGACGGCGGGGAGGTCGACGTAGACGATGTCGCCCAGCTGCGCGGCGGCGTAGGCGGTGACGCCGACGGTCGCGACGTCCCCGTCCGCGTCGACCCACTCGTGCTCAGCGGTGTACTTCAGGTCCTCGAGAGCGGTCATGTCAGGCCTTCCGGGAGTAGAACGGCAGCGGGACGGTGCGGACGGGCAGGCGGGTGCCGCGCACGTCGACGGCCAGGTCGGCGTCGGCCGCGTCCTGGTCGACGTACGCCATGGCGACGGGGGTGCCGAGGGTGGGGCTGAGGACGCCGCTCGTGACGACCCCGACCTCGCGGTCGCCGGCGAGCACCGGGTGGCCGGCCCGGGCGGCCCGGCGTCCCTCTGCGACGAGCCCGATCAGCACGCGGCCGCCGGAGGCGCCCTCGACCGCGGAGCGGCCCGGGTAGTCGGCCGCCTTGGCCGGCTTCACCAGGCGGCCGAGGCCGGCCTGGTGCGGCAGCGTCGACTCCGTCAGCTCGTGGCCGTAGAGCGGCATGCCCGCCTCCAGCCGCAGGGTGTCACGAGCGGCGAGGCCGACCGGCACGACGCCCGACCCGGCGCCCAGCTCGAGCAGCGCGCGCCACAGCCGCGGCAGCAGCGACGGCGCCGCGTACAGCTCGTAGCCGCGCTCACCGGTGTAGCCGGTGCGGGCGATCAGCACCGGGTGGCCCTCCCAGAGCGCAGCGAGGAAGCGGTAGTTGCCGAGCGCGGCGAGCCGCTCGCGGAAGTGGGCCTCGGTGACGTCACCGTCGCCCTCGACGGCGAAGCCCTCGGCCTCCAGCAGCACGTCCAGGGCGACCGGGCCCTGCAGCGCGAGCAGGCCGACCTCCTCCGTCTCGTCCTGCACGACCGCGTCGAAGCCCTGCGCCCGCTCCTCCAGCGCCGTCGCCGCCACCTCGCGGTTCGCGGCGTTCGCCACCACCAGGTAGCGGTCGTCGCCCGTGCGGTAGACCACCAGGTCGTCCAGCACGCCGCCCTGCTCGTTCAGCAGCAGCGTGTACCGGGCCTGCCCGACCGACATCGCGGACGGCTCGCCCAGCAGGGCGGCGTCGAGCGCCTGCGGCGCCTCGGGGCCCACGACCACGATCTCGGCCATGTGCGACAGGTCGAACAGCCCGGCGGCGGTGCGGACGGCGCGGTGCTCGGCCAGGTCGCCGGAGTAGCGCAGCGGCATCGACCAGCCGGCGAACTCGGTGAACGCGGCGCCGGCCTCCACGTGCACGTCGTGCAGCGGCGACCGCTGCGGCGCGGCGGCGGGTTCGGGCGGGGTCTCGGACACGGCGGCTCCCAGGCGGACCGGTGGGCCCGGCCGCGGGCGCGGACGGGCGGGGCTCCCCCTCTGTCGCGGTGCCTGAGAGATTCGGCGCCGCGCGCCTTTCCCCGTCGGCGGGAGCGCTGGGCTCCGCTTTCCAGAGCGGCCCGTCCGACGCGGTGCTGGACCTGAGAGTTTCCGGGGGCGGTTGCTCCTACGGTGCCGGCGGACCGGCTCTCCCGCGTCGACCGAAAGGCCGTGTTCGGTTGTGCCCCCAGCCTAGCCAGGGGGCGCCGACACGGCCAGGCCGGTCGGCCGGATCAGGCCTCCAGCCGGGCGACCGCCTCGGCGCGGGCGTCGAACACGCGGCCCTCGACCGGCAGCACCGCGAACTCGACCGGCGCCGCCTTCCCGATCCAGCCGACGTCCGTCACCTGGGCGTGGCGGCGGATGCGCCGCACCAGGTCGATGCTGCGCAGGTCCTTCCGCAGCACGCCCGGCGTCACGCCGCTGAACCGCCGCACCTCGACGAGCAGGCGCACGGGCCCCGGCCGTCCTCCGTCACCGTCGTCCCCAGGCATCGCCGCACCTCCGCGTCGGACGCCACGACCGGTCAGGTGAACAGCACCTCGGCGTCCTCCGTCAGCTCGATCGTGCGGGCGAGCAGCCGCCCCACCGTCTCGGAGCGCAGCAGGTCGAGCTGGTCCAGCGGGCCGAGCGGCGCGATCGCCGCCAGCTGCCAGGCGGCAGCGGCCGGGTCGGCGTCGAGGCCGACGTCGGCCGGCCAGCGCAGCTCCTCCCCCGCCTGGTCGGCCAGCCGGAGCACGCGGCGCACGACCCGGTCGGCGTGCTCGAGCAGCGGTGCCAGCTCGTCCTTCCAGGCCGGCTCGGGCAGGTCCTCCACCACCGCCCGCGGGTAGGGGGCGTCGTCCAGCCAGGACTCGATGCGGATGCGCCGGTCGCCCTGCGCGATCATCAGCACCGCCTCGCCGGCGCTGTCCAGCTGGGTGACGCGGGCGACCACGCCGATGCCGGCGCGCACGTCCCCGCCGCCGACCTCGGAGCCGCGCTCGATCAGCGGCACCCCGAACTCGGCGGGCTCGTCGCCCAGGATGTCGGCGAGCAGCGCCAGGTACCGGGGCTCGAAGACCCGGAGCGGCAGCGGCATGTGGGGGAACAGGACCGAGCCCAGCGGGAACATCGGCATCTCAGGCATCCGTCGATCCTGCCCCGTGCGGCGCGGTGCCCGGCGCGGAGGGGGTCAGCCGTGCCGCCACTCGACGACGTCGCCGTCCTGCATCACGTACTCCTTGCCCTCGATGCGGGCGCGACCGCGGCTGCGGGCCTCGGCGATCGACCCCGCGTCGACCAGGTCCTGGAAGCCGATGACCTCCGCCTTGATGAACTTCTTCTCGAAGTCGGAGTGGATGACGCCCGCCGCCTCGGGGGCGTGGGCGCCGCGGCGGATCGTCCACGCCCGCGACTCGTCCGGCCCCGCCGTCAGGTAGGTCTGCAGCCCGAGCGTCTCGAAGCCGATGCGCGCCAGCTGGTCGAGCCCGCTCTCCTCCTGCCCGGTGGAGGCGAGCAGCTCGGCCGCGTCCGCGGGGTCCAGGTCGATCAGCTCGGACTCGATCTTGGCGTCGAGGAACACCGCCGGCGCCGGGGCGACCAGCGCCGCCAGCTGCGCCTTGCGGGCCTCGTCGGTGAGCACGCCCTCGTCGACGTTGAAGACGTAGAGCACCGGCTTGCCGGTCAGCAGGCCCAGATCCCTGATCGGCGCCGGGTCGATCCCCGAGGCGGACAGGCGGGTGCCCGCGTTCAGCGCAACCTGCGCGGCGCGGATCGTGTCGAGCACCTCCTGCGGCGTCCTCCGTCCGCGCACCTCCTTCTCGACCCGCGCCTCCGCCCGCTCCAGCGTCTGCAGGTCGGCCAGGATCAGCTCGGTGCCGATGGTCTCCAGGTCGCCGGCCGGGTCGACGCCGCCGGCGACGTGCACCACGTCGGGGTCGGCGAAGCCGCGGACGACCTCGGCGATGGCGTCCGCCTCGCGGATGTTCGCGAGGAACTGGTTGCCCAGGCCCTCCCCCTCGCTGGCGCCCTTGACGATGCCGGCGATGTCGACGAACGAGACCGCGGCGGGCACGGTCTTCTTCGAGGCGAACAGCTCCGCCAGGACCGCGAGCCGCGGGTCGGGCAGGTCGACGACGCCGACGTTCGGCTCGATCGTGGCGAACGGGTAGTTCGCCGCGAGCACGTCGTTCTTCGTCAGGGCGTTGAACAGGGTGGACTTGCCGACGTTGGGCAGGCCGACGATGCCGATGGTGAGAGCCACGGCCGACAACCGTAATCCGCGCGCGTCGGCCGAGCCGTCGCCCCCCGTCGCCGGACGCCCGCGGTCGGTAGCGTCGGACCCGTGGTCGCGCTGCGCTCCCGGCACGACCGGGCGATCGCCGCGCTCGCGGTGCCGAGCCTCGGCGCGCTGCTGGCGGAGCCGCTGTTCCTGGCGACCGACACCGCGCTGGTCGGGCACCTGGGTCCGCAGGCGCTGGGCGGTCTGGGCGTCGCGGGCACCGTGCTGCAGACGGCGGTGGGCCTGCTGATCTTCCTGGCCTACGCGACCACCCCGGCGGTCGCGCGCCGCATCGGGGCCGGCGACCCGGCGGGCGCGGCGCGGGCCGGCGTCGACGGGATCTGGCTCGCGGCCGTCATCGGGCTGGCGCTCGCCCTCGGCGGCGCGGCGGCCGGGCCCGCCCTGGTGCGGGCGTTCGGCGCGGACCCCGGGGTGGTCGCGGCGGCGGAGGCCTACCTGCTGATCGCGGTGTGGGGCCTGCCGGGCATGCTGGTGGTCGTCGCCGCGACCGGCTTCCTGCGCGGCCTGCACGACGCCCGCACCCCGCTCGTGATCGCCGTCGCCGGCTTCGCGGCGAACGCCGCGCTGAACGCGCTGCTGATCTACGGGCTCGGCTGGGGCGTGCGCGGCTCCGCGGCCGGGACCGTGCTCGCCCAGACCGGCATGGCGGTCGCGGCGCTGGTCGTGTGCGCCCGGCACGCGCGGCGGGCGGGCGCGGGTCTCCGACCGGGAGCGGGCGGCGTGCTCGCGTCCGCGCGGGCCGGCGGCTGGCTGCTGCTGCGCACCGTGAGCCTGCGCATCGCGATGGTCGGCACCGTCGTCGCGGCGACCGCGCACGGCACCGCCGCGCTCGGCGCGACGCAGATCGTCTTCTCGCTGTTCGCGGTGGTCTGGCTGGCGCTCGACGCGGTGGCGATCGCGGGGCAGGCGATGATCGCCCGCGCGCTGGGCGCCGGGGACGCGCAGGAGGCGCGCGAGGTGCTGCGCCGGCTGCTCGAGCTGGCGCTCGCCGCCGGGCTCGTGCTGGGCGCCGCGGTGGCGGCGCTCTCGCCGGTGCTGGGCCGCGTGTTCACGACCGATCCGGCCGTGCTCGCCGCGGTGCCGGCGGCCGTGCTGGTCATGGCCGTCTCGCTGCCGCTCGGGGCGGTCGTGTTCGCCCTCGACGGCGTGCTGATCGGCGCGGGCGACGGCCGCTACCTGGCGCTGGCGGGCCTCGCGAACCTGGTGGTGGCCGTGCCGCTGCTGGTGCTGGTGGCCGGAGCGCCCCTGACCGCCGCCCAGGCAGTGGCCGCCGTGCAGGCCGTGTTCGGCGTCGCGTACATGGCCGCGCGGTTCGCGACGCTGGCGCTCCGCGTGCGGAGGGGGCGCTGGGCGCGGGTCGGCGCCGCCTGAGCCGGAGGGGCCGGAGCGCTGTCGGAGGGCGCTGCCAGCATCCCGACCGTGCCACTGGACTTCGCCGCCGTCGACTTCGAGACCGCGGGGCCCTCCGCCGCCTCCGCCT
>JAKONM010000020.1 GCA_022701925.1 Microbacteriaceae bacterium | reverse complement strand
CTGTGATCGGCGGAGGACGAGCGAACTCCTCACCCGACGCAGCGGTCGCCCGCCCGCGTCCCGTCGTGGTCGTCGGGCAGCTGCCGCCTCCACTGCACGGCTCGGCGGTCATGACGCAGCGGCTGATCGAGGCGCTGCGTTCGCTCGAACGTCCGGTCGCCGTGGTCGACCGTCGGTTCAGCCGCACGATCGGCGAGGTCGGCGCGGTGGACGCGCGCAAGCTGCTGGCCGTGCCGTCGCTGGTGATCCGCTTCGTGCGGGCGGCTGCCGGCGCCGGTCCGGTCGTGCTGCTCGTCACGACCAGGCCGACCACCTTCGTGCTCGACGCCCTGCTGCTGCGCTTGGCCGGCCGGCCGGCCCTGCTCTACGTGCACACCTCGGGATTCCGCCTCCTGGCGCAGCGCGGCCCCGGCTGGCGGCGCCTGATCGAGCGCGTGCTGGGGAGCGCTGCGCGCGTCGTCGTGCTCGGCGACTCGCTCGTGGAGGACGTGCTGCCCTTCGTCGCCTCGAGGCGCATCGCGGTGATCCCGAACTGCGTCCCCGCACCTGCGCCGGTGGTCCACGAGCAGGGCGCTCGACTCCTCTTCCTCTCGAACCTGCTGCCCGGCAAGGGAGCCGACGCCTTCGTGCGGCTCGCCGTCGGGCTGCGAGAGGCTCGCCCGGACATGCCGTGGCGCTTCGACATCGCGGGAGGCGGCGACCCGAGCGGTCTGCCGGCGCTGCCCGAAGGTGCCGTGCTGCACGGTCGAGTCGAGGGGGAGCGGAAGGACGGCCTGCTGCGGTCGGCCGACCTGCTGGTGCTGCCCTCGACCTATGCCATGGAGGCGCAGCCGCTCGTCATCGTGGAGGCGCTGTCGTACGGTCTGCCCGTGGTGGCGTACGACAACGGCGGCATCCGCGACCTCGTCGACTCCACCAGCGGGGCGCTCGTCGCGAAGGGGGATGAGCGGGCCCTGCTGCGCGAGGTCCTGCGGCTGATGGAGTCGCCCGAGGCCCGCCGGCGGGCGAGCAGTGCCGCACTTCGCCGCTATGACGACCGGCACTCGGTGTCGGCCTATCGGCAGGGGTGGCACGACGTGCTCGCGGGGGACGCCGCGTCGGCCGCGATCGCCGCTCGGCCGCGGGGGAGCGCCGATGCGGAGGCGACGCCGTGACCAGCAGCCCGACCCGAGCGGCCGCACGCCTGGACTTCGCGTCGACGTGGGGCGACTTCGCGCGGCTCGCGCGCGCGGACTGGGCGGCCAACCCGCGGGATCTGCGCGCGCGGCTCGTCCTGCTGGCATTCCGGCTGGCGCAGCGCAGCATGGGGTCGCCGGAGCCGGGCCTGCGTCCGGCCGCGGTGGTGCCGGTCGCGCTGTACCGGGCCTGGACGGAGGGCGTGCTGGCGATGGAGCTGCGACCCCGCACGCGCGTGGGAGGCGGTCTGACGATCTTCCACGGCTTCGGGATCGTCGTGAACGACCACGCGGTCATCGGCGCCGGAGTCGTCCTGCGCAACGGCGTCGTCATCGGCAACAGCCGGCCCGGCGGCGGGTGCCCGGTGATCGGCGACGGCGTGGAGTTCGGGGCGGCGGCGATCGTGATCGGCGACGTCGAGATCGGACCCGGGGCGCGCATCGGGGCAGGGGCCGTGGTGGTACGACCGGTGCCCGCCGGGCGCACCGCGGTCGGCAATCCCGCTCGCCTCCTGGAGGCAGGGTGAGCGGGGCTGCGGACGTCTACCTGATGGCGTTCGCCTGCGAGCCGGGGCGCGGCAGCGAGCCCGGGGTCGGGTTCGCCTTCGCGCAGGCGGGCGCTCGCCTCGCGCGGGAGCGGGGCCGTCGCGTCGTGCTCGTCACCCGGCCGCACCGCGTGGACGCGATCAGGGCCGGGCTGGGCGACGACGCCGAGCACCTCGAGATCCTCACCGTGCCGCTGCCGCGACCCGTGGTCGCATCGACCGGTCGGCGCCGTCCCCGGCCGGCGTACGTGGTGTGGCAGCTGATCGCCTCCCTGCGCCTGCGCCGCCTGGTGCGAGAGTCAGGACGCCCCGCGGTCGTGCACCACGTGACCTTCGCCACCGAGGCCCTGCCGGCCTTCGAGTCCCTCATCGGCGCACCTGTGGTCTTCGGTCCCGCCGGCAGCGCCGCCCTGCCCGGTGGCGGGGCCGGGGTCCGCGCCCGTCGGGTGCTCCGGACGGTGATCGCACGTAGCAACACCCGCTCCGCCGCCGTTCTGATCGCGCAGAACGACTCGGTCCGGCGCAGCTGGCGGCTCGAGGGCGGGCAGGTCGTGCTCGAACCGAACATCGTCATCGAGCCCCTGACCGGCCCGCGGCCGCCGCTCACCTGGGACGCGGCCTGTGCCGGCTTCCTGGTCGCCCGGAAGCGGTTCGACCTGGCGATCGAGGCCTACGCGGCGAGCAGCGCGACCGGTCGGCTGGTGGTGATCGGGGACGGTCCGGCGCTGCCCGCTCTTCGAGCGGCGGCCGAACGCGCCGGGATCGCCGACCGTGTCGACTTCACCGGCGGGCTCGCGCGGGACGAGGTGCTGGAACGCCTGTCACGGAGCGCGCTCCTGCTGCACCCGTCGCGGCAGGAGGGGGCCCCCTGGGTCGTCGGCGAGGCGCAGGCGGTCGGCACCGTGCCGATCGTGTTCGCAGGAAGCGGGGCGGACGGCCCGGTGCTGGCGGCCAGACTCGGCGAGGTCGTGGACCC
>JAKONM010000034.1 GCA_022701925.1 Microbacteriaceae bacterium | reverse complement strand
AACGGGCTGGACGACTTCGTCCGGCAGGCCTCGGCGACCACCGGGCTACCCGTGCGGGACTTCGTGGACCAGGGTGCCGCCTACCTGCAGGCGAACGTCGGCCTCATCACCGGAGGCGTGCTCTCGGTGGGGGCGGGCCTGGCCGGCGGGCTGGCCGGCACCGTCGTCGTCGTGATCCTCACGCTGTACTTCACCGCGTCGATCAACCAGTTCAAGGGCGCGCTCTACCGCCTCGTGCCGATGTCGCGCCGCGAGAAGTTCGCGAGCATCGCGGAGCAGATCTTCCAGTCGGTGGGCCGCTACGTGATCGGCCAGGTGGGCCTGGCGCTCGTCAACGGCATCCTCAGCTTCATCTTCCTGTCGATCGTGGGGGCGAAGCTGCCGGCGGTCTTCGCCTTCATCGCGTTCCTCGGCAGCCTGATCCCGCTGGTCGGCACGATCTCCGGCGCCGTGCTGATCGTGCTCGGACAGCTGCTGCTGAACCCGGCGCCGCCCGTCACCTCCTCGGGCCTCGCGACCTGGGTGATCGTCGCGATCTACTACCTCGTCTACATGCAGGTCGAGGCCTACGTGCTCAGCCCGAACATCATGAACCGCGCGGTCAAGGTGCCCGGCGTGGTGGTGGTGATCGCGGCGCTGACGGGCGGCACGCTGCTCGGGGTCCTCGGCGCCCTGATCGCGATCCCGGTGGCCGCCGCGGTCCTGCTGATCATCGACCAGGTGGTGATCCCGAAGCAGGCGGAGGCCTAGGAGCCGGCGACGAGCAGCTCCTCCGGCACCTCGACGGGCAGCGGCGACCGCGACGGGTTCACCGCGGCGACGACCTCGTCGAGCACCCGCCGCACCTGCGGCTCCCCCACCCACAGGTGCTTGCCGCCCTCGACGGCGATCAGCGTCGCCTCCGGCACGATCGAGAAGGCCTCCCGGGCGGCGTCCGGGCGCAGGTAGTCGTCCAGCTCCGGCACCAGGACGACCAGCGGCCGCCCCGAGCCGTGCCAGCGGGCCAGCTCGTCCCGGCTGGTGCGGTGCAGGGGCGGGGAGAGCAGCACCGCGCCCTCCACCTGCTCGTCGGGCCCGTGCTTCAGCGCGAGCTCGGTGCCGAAGGACCAGCCGAGCAGCCACGGCACCGGCAGACCCCGGCCCCGCGCGAAGGACACCGCCGCCGCCACGTCGAACCGCTCGGCGGTACCGCCGTCGTACTCGCCCTCGCTGGTGCCGCGGGGACTGGACGTGCCACGGGTGTTGAAGCGCAGCACCGCGAGGTCCGCCAGCGCGGGCAGGCGCGCGGCGGCCTTGCGCAGCACGTGCGAGTCCATGAACCCGCCGTGGGTCGGCAGCGGGTGCAGGCAGATCAGGGTCGCCACCGGTGCGACGTCGACCGGCAGCGCCAGCTCGCCGACCAGGGTCAGCCCGTCGACCGTGTCGAACTCCACGTCCTCCCGCCGGGCGGCCAGCACCGTGCCGCTCCGGATCGGGGTCATGCCGCCCTCCAGCAGTGCAGGTGCCAGTGCCGCCTGGCCTCGAGGTCGGCCCGGTCCCCCAGCACCCCGTCCGCCCGCCAGGCGACCACGTGGGCGGTGCCGGGTTCGACCACGCCGCCGCAGCCGGGGCAGCGGTACTCCTTCAGCGCCTGCGCGCCGGCGATGGGCTGCACGTGCCACTCCCGGCCGCCGCGCACCTCCGTGCGCGGACCGCCGCCGATCCTCAGGGGCGGCGGCTCGTCCTCGGAGCGGATGCGGTTCTTGCGGGGCACGGGTCCATCAGTACCAGCCGACGGCGTTGGAATGCCCCCAAGCGCCGCACGGGCTGCCGTAGGAGCCCGAGATGTAGCCGATGCCCCAGTCGATCTGCGTGGCGTAGCTGTTCCGCCAGTCGCTGCCCGCGGACGCCATCTTGCTGCCCGGCAGGGACTGCGGGATGCCGTAGGCGCCGCTGCCGGGGTTCGCCGCGTGCGTGTTCCAGCCGGACTCGCGGTTCCACAGGTTCACGAGGCAGCTGAACTCGCTGGGCGCCCAGCCCCGCTTCGCGACCGCCTTCGCGGCGTAGGTCTGGGCGACCCCGACGGGCGTCGTGTACCCCTCGGCGCCGGCAGTCCCGCTCGTGGAGCCGCCGCCGGACGAGGAGGCGTCCGACGTGGGCGCCGTGTAGGTCTGCACCGCGCGGAAGGTGTCGCGCCGGGGGTCGATCAGCACGTAGCCGCCGTCGATGTCGTACTTCTGCACGCCCTCGGAACGCACCAGCACGGGCTCCTGGTAGAAGCTCTGCGCGGTCGCGCCGGCGTACGGGTCCACGACGGTCACCAGGAAGAAGCCGCCGGCCGCGGTCATCGCGAGCGCGCTCACCAGCAGCCGGCTGCGGGACCGGAGGCCGGTGCGCGCGGCCCTGCGTCCCGTGGCCGGCCGATCCCCCGTCGACTGCGTCCTCACGATCCGTCGACCCTAGGCGCTCGCCCGGCGCACCCCGTGGAGGCCGCGCGGCGCTGCGGAGGAGTCAGCGCACCGCCAGCATCGTCTCGACCAGCCCGTCGATCAGCAGGTCGACCTGGGCCTCGCTGTAGCCGCCGCGCTTCGGGGCGAACGCGATCGACCGCACCCGCTCGACCGGCACCTGCGAGCCCTGCTCGAAGTAGGAGCGCGCCTGCACGGCGAAGCGGTCGACCTCCCGCACCGAGTAGCCGATGCGGGAGAAGCCCACGCGGTCGAACCGCCGGCCGTCCGGACGCTCGAGCCGGCCGATGATCTCCTTGGCCAGCCGCCGGGTGTCGGCGTAGAACGCGCGCTCGGAGCCGCCCCGCACCGCCGCCTCCCGCTCGCGCTGCGCGAACGCGTCCTCCAGCCGCTCCATCGCCGAGTCGACGGCGCGGGTCGTGTACCCCCCGCGCCGCATGGTGAAGGCCGTGCGCCGGATGTCGGCGGAGGTCAGCGTGCGGCCCGGCGCGTCGTAGGCGGCGCGGGCGGCGGCGACGAAGCGGTCGACCTCCTGCTGGTCGTAGCCGGGACGGCGGCGCTCGCGCGGGAAGGTCGACGACATGGCCGACATCCTGCCCTCAGGTGGTCGCGAGGTAGAGGAGCAGCGCCGCGGCGGCCGAAGGAAGGATCGAATCGATGCGGTCGAGGAACCCGCCGTGCCCGGGCAGCCACGACGACATGTCCTTCACGCCGAGGTCGCGCTTGATCATCGACTCGCCCAGGTCGCCCATGGTGCCCGTGATCAGGATGAGCACGCCGAACAGCGCCCCGAACCACACCGGGCGCTCCAGCAGCAGCGGGCCGAGCGCCGCCCCGATGACGACGGTGGCGAGCGCGGCGCCCGCGAAGCCCTCCCACGTCTTGCCGGGGCTGATGCGCGGCGCCATCTTGTGCCGCCCCAGCCGCAGCCCGGTGACGTAGGCGAACACGTCGGACGCCACCACCAGCACGATGAACGACAGCGTCCACCACTGGCCGCGCGGCTGCGCCAGCAGCACCGCGGCGCAGCTGCCGAGCCCGGTCACGTACAGCAGCACGAAGGCGGTGACCAGCAGGTCGCGCCCCAGGGCGCGCGCCGGCACGGGGCGCCGCACCTGCTGCGCGAGGCGCCAGACCAGCGCCACGACGACCGCGCCGAGCACCGCGGCCAGCCAGCCGCCGGGCAGGCGGGACGGCAGACCGAACTCGATGCCGAGATCCGGACCGACGGGCGTCGACGCCCACGCCGCGACCGGGATCGCGAGCACGCCCGCCACGGCCGCGCCGACGCGCGGCACCCGGATGTCGGCGTGACGCAGCGCCAAGGCCAGCTCGGAGGTCCCGAACCCCACCAGGGACATGACGACCAGGATGAAGAGCGGCTTCCACACGACCAGGCTCACGATCACGATCGCGCCGAGCCCGACGCCGAAGCCGATCGCGAAGACCAGGTTGCGACCGCTGCGCGCGGTCAACCGCGCGTTCGCCTCGTCGAACTGCGCGCGGGTCGAGCGCACCTGGTCCCGGATGTCCTGGCGGGTGGTGCGCAGCTGGTCCTGCAGCTCGGCCGTGCTCCTGGGGCGCCGCGGACGCGACGGCCGGTCGGGCACGCCTAGACCTCGAGCAGTTCGGCTTCTTTGCGCTTCAGCGCCTCCTCGACCTGCTCGACGTGCCGCTTGGTGACCGCCTCGAGCTCCTTCTCGCCGCGGGCGATCTCGTCGTCGCTCACGTCGCCGGTCAGGGCGTCCAGGTCGTCCTTGGAGCGGCGGCGGATGTTGCGCAGCGCCACCTTGGCGTCCACGCCCTTGCTGCGGGCCAGCTTGACGAACTCCTTGCGGCGGTCCTGGGTGAGCTCGGGCATGATCACCCGCACGACGGAGCCGTCGTTGGTCGGCGTGGCACCCAGGTTCGGGAAGGTCGCAATGGCCTTCTCGATCTCCTTCAGCGCTGTCTTGTCGTAGGGCGTGACGATGAGCATCCGCGCCTCGGGCACCTGCAGCGACGCCAGCTGGGCCAGCGGCGTCGGCGATCCGTAGTAGTCGACCTGGATCCGCTGGAACAGCGCCGGGTTGATCCGGCCCGTCCGCACGGTGTTCAGATCGTTGTTGGCGGCCTCCACGGCCTTCGCCATGCGGTCGCCCGCCTCCTGCAGCACGTCCGAGATCACGGCGAGCCCCTTCCTGTCCGGCCCCGGGAGTCTACTCGGGGCGCCCCCGGCGGCACCCGGGCGGGCGCTCAGGCGGAGACGACGGTGCCGACCTGGGCGCCGCGCAGCGCCTCCGTGATCGACCCCTCGCCCTCGACGCCGAACACCCGCATGCGCATGCCGTTGTCCATGCACAGGCTGAAGGCGGTGGAGTCGACGACCTTCAGGCCCTGACGCAGCGCGTCCCCGAAGGTCACGGCGTCCAGCTTCACGGCGTCGGGGTCGGTGCGCGGGTCGGCCGAGTAGACGCCGTCCACGCCATTCTTCGCGACGAGCACCTCCTCCGCGTGCACCTCCAGCGCGCGCTGGGCGGCGACGGTGTCGGTGGAGAAGAAGGGCAGGCCGGCCCCGGCGCCGAAGATGACGATGCGGCCCTTCTCCAGGTGCCGGATGGCGCGGCGCGGGATGTAGGGCTCGGCGACCTGCGTCATCGCGATCGCGGACTGCACCCGGGTCTGCACGCCCGCCTGCTCCAGGAAGTCCTGCAGCGCCAGGGCGTTCATCACGGTGCCGAGCATGCCCATGTAGTCCGCGCGACCGCGGTCCATGCCCGCCTGGCTCAGCTCGGCGCCGCGGAAGAAGTTGCCGCCGCCGACGACGACGGCGATCTGCACGTCGGCCGATGCGGCCGCGATCTGCCCGGCGATGCCGCGCACGACCTCGGGCGCGACCCCGAAGGTGCCCCCGCCCAACGCCTCACCCGACAGCTTCAAGACCACTCGGCGCATGCGCTCCCCCTCGTCTTCCGACTCGATGAGGGTACCGGGCGCGGCGACGCGCCGCCCGGACGCGGCAGCGCCCGCCGTCCCGGTGGGGACGACGGGCGCTGCCGGACGGTGCGGTCGGGCGTCAGGCGCCGACCTTGATGCGGGCGAAGCCGGACACGGTGAGACCGGCGTCCTTCAGCACCTTGCCGGTCGCGACCTTGCTGTCGCGGGCGTAGGGCTGGTCCGCCAGCACGACCTCCTTGAAGAAGCCGTTCAGGCGGCCGTTGACGATGTTCGCCAGCTGCGCCTCGGGCTTGCCCTCGTTCTTGGCCGTCTCGGTGACGATCTCGCGCTCGCGCTCGACCACGTCGGCCGGCACGTCCTCGCGGGTGGCGTACTTCGGGTCGTAGACCGCGACGTGCTGCGCGACGGAGCGGGCCGTCTCGGCGTCGCTGCCCGTGTAGCCCAGCACGACGCCGACCTGCGGCGGCAGGTCCTTCCTGGTCTTGTGCAGGTAGATGGCGAAGTCGTCGCCCTCGACCCGCTGCACCTGGCGCAGCTCGACCTTCTCGCCGAGCAGCGCGGCCTCGTCGTCGATGTACGCCTGGACGGTCTTGCCGTTCAGGGTCGCGGCGTTGCCGCTCTCGACGTCGGTCGCCGACGCGGCGGCGACCGCGGCCAGCACCTCCGCGGCCAGGGCCACGAAGCGGTCGTTCTTCGCCACGAAGTCGGTCTCGCTGGCGAGCTCGATCAGGGTGGCGGCGCCGCCCTCCGAGCTGGCCGTGACGAGCCCGGCGGTGGTGGCGCGGCCCGAGCGCTTCTCGACGCCCTTCAGGCCCTTGACCCGCAGGATCTCGATCGCCTTGTCGATGTCGCCGCCGGCCTCGACCAGGGCGTTCTTGCTGTCCAGCATGCCCGCGCCGAGGCGGTCACGCAGGGTCTTCACGTCAGCGGCGCTGAATGCGGCCATGGCTGACTCCTTCCAGATGGTTCGGTGACTCGAGCGGGCTCAGGCCTGGTTCTGCGGCGTGGCCTCGGGGTCGGTGATCTCGGCGGGCTGCTGCTGCTCGGGCGTCGCGGCGGCCAGCTCCTGGGCCTCCACGTCGTCCTGCGTCTGCGGCGCGTGCTGCGGCTCCAGGCCGTCGACGGCCTGCCCGGCGAGGTCGGCGTCCGCCTGCGCGTCCGCGTCGTTCTGCTCGACGGGCTCGGTCGGCTCGGAGGAGCCGCCGGTCACCGCGGCCGCCTGCGCGTCGTTGTCCGCCACCACGGCGTCGACGCGGTCCTGGCTGTCCTCGGTGCGGCCGGAGACGCGGTCGTCGACCTGCTCGACCTGCAGCGCCTGGCCCTCCGGGTTCTCCGTGGCCTGCAGCAGCTCCTGCTCCCAGGCGGCCAGCGGCTCGGCGTCGGCCTCGCTCGTGCCCTGGTGGCGCTGGATCAGGCCCTCGGCCGCGGCGTCCGCGATGATGCGGGTCAGCAGCGCGACGGAGCGGATCGCGTCGTCGTTGCCCGGGATCGGGTAGGCCAGCTCGTCCGGGTCGGCGTTCGTGTCCAGGATGCCGATCACCGGGATGCCGAGCTTCTTGGCCTCGTCGACCGCCAGGTGCTCGCGCTTGGAGTCGATGACCCACATGGCGCTCGGCGTCTTGGTCAGGTTCCGGATGCCGCCCAGCGACTTCTCCAGCTTGTCGCGCTCGCGACGCTGGATCAGCAGCTCCTTCTTCGTGTAGCCGCGGGTGGTGTCGTCGAAGTCGACGAGGTCCAGCTCCTTCAGGCGGCTGAGGCGCTTGGCGACGGTCTGGAAGTTGGTCAGCAGACCGCCCAGCCAGCGCTGGTTCACGTAGGGCTGGCCGACGCGCGTCGCCTGCTCGGCGATGGCCTCCTGCGCCTGCTTCTTCGTGCCGACGAACAGCACCGTGCCGCCGCGGGCGACCGTCTCCTTGACGAAGTCGTACGCGCGGTCGATGTAGGTCAGCGACTGCTGCAGGTCGATGATGTGGATGCCCGAGCGCTCGGTCAGGATGAAGCGCTTCACCTTCGGGTTCCAGCGGCGGGTCTGGTGTCCGAAGTGGACGCCGCTGTCGAGCAGCTGGCGGATGGTGACGACGGCCATGGCCGCATCTCCTCATCTGCACCACGACGCGGTCGCGGTGCGGTTCTCGGTTGTCGCCGCCGCGCGGGAGTGCGCGGCGGCCCTGGCGCCCTGCGGACCCGCCGCCCCGCAGCCGTGACGAGCACGGTGAGGGACCGATGGCGGGTGCGTCGCGTGCCGGGCGCGCGAAGTCATCCCGCTGTCGCGAGATGCGGCCGAGACTCTACCAGTCCGCGGTCGGCGCACCACGCGCCCTCCGCTCCTCCCCAGGACGGTTCCGGCGCGGGCTCGCGGCGGCCTCCCCGCGGCGCGCTGTCCGGTGCGCCGCCGCGGCAGGCTGCGCGGGTGCGGAGGACGGGTGCGGCGGCGCTGGCGGCGGTCGTCGCGGCGGCGGTGCTCGCGGGGGCGCCCGCGGCCGCGGCAGGCGCCCCGCAGCCCCGCTGGACGTGGCCGACCGCGGACCACCGGGTGGTCCGCGGCTTCCAGACGCCCGTCACGGCCTACGCCGCCGGGCACCGCGGCCTGGACCTCGCGGCCGGTGCGGGCACCGCCGTGCACGCCCCGGACGACGGCGTGGTCGCGTTCGCCGGCCGGGTCGCGGGCCGCGGGGTCGTCTCGATCGATCACGCGGGCGTGCGCTCGACGCTGGAGCCCGTCGATCCCTCGGTGCGGGCGGGCCGGGCCGTGCGGCGGGGCCAGGTCGTCGGGGTCGTCGCCGACGGCGGCGCCCACCCCGCGGGCGTGCTGCACCTGGGCGCCCGCATCAGGCAGGGGGACGGCTGGGCCTACGTGTCCCCGCTGCTGCTGCTGGGCGGGGCCCGCCGCGCCGTGCTGCTGCCGCTCGCGGCCTTCCCCGGCGGGTGAGCGGGGCGGCGCTCAGGACCGGGGGTGGGCCAGCCGGTAGCTCTCCGCGAGCCGCTCAATCGAGACGTGCGTGTAGATCTGGGTCGTGCCGAGGCTGGCGTGCCCCAGCATCGCCTGCACCGCGCGCAGGTCGGCGCCGCCGTCGAGCAGGTGCGTCGCGGCCGTGTGCCGCAGCGTGTGCGGTCCCGACGGGCCCGAGCCGGGCACCGCCTCGAGCAGCCGCGCGACCAGGCGGTAGACGCTGCGCGGCCCGATGCGGCCGCCGCGGTCGCCGAGCAGCAGCGCCCCGCCCGCCGCCGTCCCGCGCGCCGCCAGCACGGGGCGCGCCCGGTCGCGGTAGCGCAGGAGCGCCCGTGACGCGGGCACGCCGAAGGGCACCACCCGGTCCTTCGCCCCCTTGCCCGTCACCCTCACGGTCAGCTCCGCGAAGTCGACGTCGTCGAGGTCGGTGCCGCACACTTCCGAGACGCGGATCGCCGAGCCGTAGAGCAGCTCGACCACGGCCAGGTCCCGCAGCGCCTCCGGCACGTCGTCGGCCGCCCGCGCCTCCAGCCCCGCGAACATCGCCCGCATCTGCGCGTCGCCCACGACCCGGGGCAGCCGCCCCTGGGCCTTCGGCGCCTTCAGCCGGGCGCCCTCGTCGATCGAGGTCGCACCGATGCGGTGCAGCCAGGCGGTCAGGCTGCGGGCGGCCGCCGCGCGTCGCGCGATCGTGGCGCGCGCCAGCTGCGCCTCCGACGCTCGCCACAGCCAGTCGCGCAGCAGCTCCAGGTCGAGGCCGGCCGCCTCGTGCACGTCCCGCTGCGCCGCGAAGCGCTGCAGGTCGGCCAGGTCGGAGGCGTAGGCGCCCACCGTGTTGGGCGAGAAGCCGCGCTCGTGGACGAGGTGCTGCCGGTGCCGCTCGACCGCCTCGCCCACCTGCACGGGGTCAGCCTGCGCCGCGACCGCCTCCCTGCCCGTGCGGCGCTCCGCTCATCGCTCGACGTCGACGCCCATCGAGTCGAACAGGTGCTCCGGGGCGCTGCCGATGACGGGCACCGGGTCCACCGGCACGGCCGACCAGCCGACCCGGCCGTCGTCGTACAGCGACAGCAGGCCGGCGGCCCGGCCGCCGTCGATGTTGATCACGCCGCCTCCGGGTCGCGTGTGCCGGATGCCGTAGGCCAGCGCGGGCGCGACGTGCACGGGCACTCCGGCGAACAGCGCGGCGGTCTGGTAGTGCAGGTGGCCGCCCAGGATCGCGCGCACGTCGGTGCCGCGCAGCACCTCGGCCAGATCGTCCTGGCCGGTGAGGTGCAGCCGCTGCAGCGCCGTGATCTCCACCGGCACCGGGGCGTGGTGCATCACCAGCACGGTGCCGTGCTCGGCCGGCTGCGCCAGCACGTCCCGCAGCCGTTCCAGCTGCTCCGGGTCGAGCCCGCCCTCGACCCGTCCCGGGATGGAGGTGTCGACGGCGACGAGCCGCAGCCCGCCGACCTCGATCACGCGGTCGAGCGGCGCGCCGCTGGCCGGCTCGCCCAGGAGGTGCTCCGACATCGCCTCCCGGACGTCGTGGTTGCCGGCGGCCCAGAGCACGGGCCAGTGCGTGCGGTCCACGATCTCGTCGACCACCGCGCGGGCCGCGACGTAGGCGTCCGGCTCCCCCGCGTCGGCGACGTCGCCGGTGTGCACCAGCGCGTCGATCGGGATGCCGCTGCCCTCCAGCACCGCGAGCGCCGCCGAGCAGGACGCCGCGGGCCGCAGCACCTCGTGGAACGCGCCTCCCGCGGTGAAGTGGGTGTCGCTGATGTGGGCGATCCGGTGGGTGGCGACGGGCTCGCGGGTCATGGCGGGCACGGTACCGAGCGCGCCTGACACCTCCGGCCGGCTCAGGCCCGCACCCACCCCCTCGGCGAGTCGGCGGCCGCGCCGGCCAGGGCCAGCAGCGCCAGGACCGCCGCGGCCTCGGAGCGCTCGAGCCCGGCACGGGCGGCGACGTCCGGCACGGCCGCGGGCCGGCGGCCGAGCGCCTGCAGCACCCGCTGCTCCAGCGGGTCGAGCGGCAGGTCCAGGCCCTCCAGGGCCACGGCGGTGTCGGGGTCGCGGGCCAGCTCCGCGACGTCTGCGGCACCGCGCACCAGCACGGCGTCGTAGTCGCGCAGCAGCCGGTGGCAGCCCGCGGAGGCGGCCGAGTAGACCGAGCCCGGCACGACCGCGACCGGTCGCCCCAGCTCGCCCGCGTGCGCCGCGGTGTTGATCGCGCCCGACGGGACGCCGGCCTCCACGACCACGGTGACCCGGGTGATCGCGGCGATCAGGCGGTTGCGGCTGAGGAAGCGCTGCTTCATCGGCGACGAGCCGCAGGCCATCTCGCTGAGCACCACGCCCTCCCGCGCGATGCGGTGCAGCAGCTCGGCGTTCGCCTGCGGGTAGAGCCGGTCGGGCCCGCCCGCCAGCACGGCGGCGGTCGTGGCAGCGCTGGCCAGGGCTGCTCGGTGACCGGCGCGGTCGATGCCCGCCGCGCCGCCGGACACGACGGCGAAGCCCCGGTCGGCCAGGCCGCAGACGATGTCCTGCGCCGCTTGCACGCCGTACGGGGTGGGGTCGCGGGTGCCGACGACCGCGACGGAGCGGGCGAGCGGCGGCAGCGGGCCGTCCGGGGCGAGCGCCCACAGCGCGAGCGGAGCGTGCGGTCCCAGGTCGGCGAGGCCGCCCGGCCAGTCGGGGTCCCCCGGCACCACCAGGCGTGCGCCGATGACCGCGGCGTTGCGGAAGGCGGCGAGCAGCAGGTCGGGCCGAGCGCGCACGCGCCAGCGCCGGTAGGCGTCGCCCAGCTCGGGCCGCTGGGACGGCGGCGCGTCGAGCAGCAGGGACTCCAGGGCGTCGTGGGCGCCGAGGGCGCCGATCAGCGCCCCGGCGGTCGACTCCCCGGGCTCCACGACGGCGGTCCAGGCGCCGGCCGCGAAGACCGCCGCAGGGTCGGCGTCGGGGCCGCCCGGCCGCACGGCGGCGACCAGCTCGGCGAGCGGCGCACCGGCCAGGCCCGTGCCGGTCACAGGTCGCTCCCGCGCAGCGTCAGCGCCGCCCCGACCTGCAGCGCGCCCGGCCGGTCGAGGCCGGCCAGGTCGGCCAGCGTCCAGGCCAGTCGCAGCACGCGGTCGTGCCCGCGCAGGCTGAGGGAGCCGCGGGCCAGCGCCGCGTCCAGCCGCGACCGGTGCGCGGGCTCCAGCCGCCATTCCGGCCGCCGGAAGCAGTCGCCCGGCACCTCGGCGTTGATGCGCCACGGCGTGCCGCGCAGCCGGGCGGCGGCCCGGTCGCGCGCCGCCTGCACCCGCACCCGCGCCTGCGCGGTGGTGAGGCGCGGCGCCTCCTCCGAGAGCCGCAGCTGGGCGGGCGTCACGTGCTGCACCCGCAGGCGGATGTCGATGCGGTCGAGCAGCGGCCCGGACAGGCGGGCCAGGTAGCGGCGTCGGACGGCGGACGGGCACGAGCAGCCGCCCTCCGCGCTCTCGTACCGGCCGCACGGGCACGGGTTCGCAGCGAGGACCAGCTGCACCCTGGCCGGGAAGTCGGCGTGCCCGGAGGCGCGGTGGATCGAGATGCGCCCCGACTCCAGCGGCTGGCGCAGGGCGTCGAGCGACGCCGCGGCGAACTCGGGCGCCTCGTCGAGGAACAGCACGCCGCCGCTGGCGCGGGTCACCGCGCCGGGCACGATGCGGCCGCTGCCGCCACCGACGATGGCGGCGGGGGTCGCGGTGTGGTGGGGCGAGACGTGGGGCGGGCGCCTGCGGACGCGGTCGACCGCGCCCCCGGTGAGCGACGCGATGCAGGTCGCGTCGAGCGCGGCGTCGCCGTCGAGGTCGGGCAGCAGCCCGGCCAGCCGCGCGGCGAGCATCGTCTTGCCCGCTCCGGGCGGACCGATCATCAGCAGGTGGTGCCCGCCGGCCGCCGCGACGACCAGCACGTCGACCGCGTGCTCGTTGCCGACCACCTGCGCCAGGTCCCCCTGCTCCTCGACCGCGTCGGCGCGCGGCGCCCGCGCGGGCACCGGCGCGACGTCGACCGGCTCGAGGTCGGCGCCGAAGCGGATCGCCAGGTCCCGCAGGCTGGGCACCCCGGCGACCTCCACGCGGTCGACCAGGGCCGCCTCGGGCTCGTCGGCGGTCGGCACCACGAAGCGCCGACGGCCCTCGCGCACGGCGGCGAGCACGGACGGCAGCACGCCCGGCACCGGCCGGAGCCGCCCGTCGAGGCCGAGCTCGCCCAGGAAGACGGTGTCGCCGACGGCCTCGGGCGCGATGACGCCGGTGGTGATCAGCACCGCGACCGCGATCGCCACGTCGAACCCGCTGCCGTACTTCGGCAGCGCGGCGGGCGACAGGTTCACGGTGAGGTGGCGCGAGGGCATCGCGAAGCCGGAGTGCTCGACGGCGCTGCGCACGCGCGCCTGCGCCTCCCGCAGCGCCGCGTCGGGCAGGCCGACCAGCTTCAGCCCGGGCGTCTGGTTGGTGAGCGCCGCCTCGATCTCGACCACCCGGCCGGCGATGCCGTCCACGGCCACCGCGGCCGTGCGCGCCGTCGCCATCAGGCGGCGGCCTTCAGGTGGTCGATCACGGGCGGCCGGTGCCGGGTCAGCACGACGCCGATCAGGTCGATGCGCGTGCGGCGGGCGCCGGTGCGGGGGTGAGCGCGCCGCCACCGCCCCGCCAGCACGCAGAGCCGGACCGTCTTCCGGCGCGTGACCGCCTCGAGCGGATCGCCCCAGCCGAGACTGCTGCGGGTCTTCACCTCGACGACGACCAGGTCGTCGCCGTCGAGCGCGACGACGTCGATCTCACCCGCCGGACAGCGCCAGTTGCGGTCGAGGATGCGGTACCCGACCGCCTCCAGATGGTCGACGGCGAGCTGCTCGCCCCGTCTGCCGAGGTCGTCCTTGGGATGCACGGCAGCAGGCTCGCGCGGCGGGCGGCGCCACCACCGGCCTCGGCGCTGCGCATCCGCGGATCGCCGCGATCGGCGGCTGGGGAGGAGCGGATGCGGACCAACGAGCCCTTCGCGCTGGCGGTGAGGAGGCAGGGCGGGGACGGGCGGCGCGGCAGGCTCCGGGAGCGCCGAGGGCGCCGGGACGACCGAGGAGACGCCGCGCACACCCCGACCGGCGCGCGAGGAGGACCGCGGCGCGGCAGTAGGACCAGGAGGGCGATCGCGACCAACGGCCGGTTCAGCGACCTACGGCCGGTACGAGCGTCGCGGTTGCCATCGGGGCCCGCTGCACCCGCGCCCCGGTCACCGCTTCACCGCGGGGCGCCGGGTCACTCGTCGAGCGCGAGCTCCTGCGGCAGCTCGAGCTCCTTCGACGACAGCTCCTCCACGTTCACGTCCTTGAACGTGAGCACGCGGACGCTCTTCACGAAGCGGTCGGCGCGGTACACGTCCCACACCCACACGTCGTGCATCTGCAGCTCGAAGTAGAAGTCGTGCTCGGTGTCGCGGCGCGTCAGCTCGACCTCGTTGGCCAGGTAGAAGCGCCGCTCCGTCTCGACGACGTACTTGAACTGGCTCACCACGTCGCGGTACTCGCGGTACAGGGCCAGCTCGACCTCGCGGTCGTAGTCCTCGATCTCGTCGTCGTCCATCGCCCGCCGATCCTACGGTCCGTCGGCGGACTCGGCCGCAGCCCGCCGCGCGCCCGCGTGCAGCCGGGTGCGCCGGTGCCAGCCGCACGGTCCGTGCTCGTCGATCGCCGCGTAGTGGCCGCGCGAGGCGTAGCCCTTGTTGCTGACCCAGCCGTAGACGGGGTGCTCGGCGTGCCGCTCGATCATCAGGTCGTCGCGGTGCACCTTCGCCACGACCGAGGCGGCGGAGACGATCGCGCAGTCCCGGTCGGCCTTGATGCGCGTGACCACCTGCGGCAGCACCGGCAGCCCGGCCGCCACGAGGCCGGGCGTCAGCCAGTCCCAGTTGCCGTCCAGCAGCACGACGGCGCCACCGAGGCCGGTGCCCAGGGCGACCAGCGCGGTGACGGCCCGCGCGCCGGCCAGCCCCAGGCAGCGGGAGATGCCGACGCGGTCGATCTCCTCGTTGTCGGCCAGGCCGACGGCCGACGCGGCGCTCCAGGCGCGCACGCGGGGCGCCAGGGCCACGCGGTCGGGCTCGGGCAGCAACTTGCTGTCGCGCAGGCCGTTCGGGATGCGGGTACGCGCCGGGTCCAGCACCGCGGCCCCCACGCCCACCGGCCCCGCGATGGCGCCGCGCCCCACCTCGTCCACGCCGATCACCAGCGTCGCACCGGAGGCGAGCAGGGCCCGCTCCGTGGTCATGCGGGGAGGACGGCCCGCGGTCACCTCTTCGGCGGACCCACGCCCGCGAAGGAGGACGGGTAGTTGGTCAGCCAGTCCCAGTGCGACACCGGCCACGAGACCACGAACGCCCGCCCGACCACGTCCGAGGTCGGCACGAAGCCCTTGCCCGGCGCGTCCGGGTGGTAGCGCGAGTCCTCCGAGTTGTACCGGTTGTCGCCCATCACCCACAGGTCCCCGGTCGGCACCGTGACGTCGAAGTCCTGGTCGGACACCCGGTCGCTGGCCGACGACTTCACGACGTAGGGCTCCTCCACCGGGACGCCGTTCACGCTCAGCTGGCCGAGCGAGTTGCAGCAGGTGACGCGGTCGCCCGGCAGCCCGATCACGCGCTTGACCAGGTGGTCGTTCGCGTCCTGCGTCGACAGGCCGAAGACGGAGAGGACCCACTCCCCCGCGGCGGCGAGCGGGTTCGACGGCGGCGCGACGTAGTCCTGGCGCAGCCATCCGCCCGGGTCCTTGAACACGATCACGTCGCCGCGCTGCAGCGGGATCAGGCCCGGGACCAGCTCGTTCACCAGGATGCGGTCGTGCACCTGGAGCGTGTTCTGCATCGACTCCGACGGGATGAAGAACGAGCGGACCAGGAAGGTCTTGATCAGGAACGACGCCAGCACGGCGACGACCACGATGACGACCAGGTCGCGCAGGAACCCCGCGGCCCCCCGGCCCGGACGCCGCCGCAGCGCCGGCTGACCGTCGCGCGGGGGGCTCTGCACCATCGATCCACGCCCTCCCAGCACCTGCAGCGGACGGACGACGGCCCGGCGCGCGGGCCAGTGTACGTGGCGAGCGGGCCGGGCCGGTCAGGCGCCGAGGCGGGTCAGCTGTCCCGCTTCTCCTTGATCTTCGCCTTCTTGCCGCGCAGCTCGCGCAGGTAGTACAGCTTCGCGCGGCGCACGTCGCCGCGGGTCACGACCTCGATGTGGTCGATCACCGGCGTGTGCACCGGGAAGGTGCGCTCCACGCCCACCTGGAAGCTGACCTTGCGGACGGTGAAGGTCTCGCGGACGCCGGCGCCCTGGCGGCCGATGACGGCGCCCTGGAACACCTGGATGCGGCTGCGGGTGCCCTCGATGATGTTCACGTGCACGCGCACGGTGTCCCCGGGACGGAAGTCCGGGACGTCGGACCGCAGACTGGCGGCCTCGAGCTCGTCGAGCAACTGGCTCATGGTTCTCCCTGGGCGCGCCGCTGGTCGGCCGGATCGTCGCGCGGGTGCCGCGCTGTGCGAAGACGGGTGCCGCCGGCGTTCGAGACCCCCCAGCGGCAGGGCCGGCCGCGGCACGATCGACCATTGTGGCACACGGCGGGCCGGGCGTCGCAGCCGGGGTCAGCGCGTGGAGGGCTTGATCACCACGTACTCGCCGGCGTCGATGACGCGCGGGCCCTGCGGCGGCACCGGGGCGCCGAACCCCGCCACCGTCGCGCGCACCCGGCTGCGCACGTCCGCCAGCAGCAGGCGCCCGCCCAGCCAGAACCCGCCGACCGCGGCCGCGAAGGCGAGCACGCCGAACCACGCGCTCGCCGGACCGAAGACGCCGAAGCCCAGGACCCCGATCTGGAAGGCGGACAGCACCGCGATCGCCGGCCCGTCGAGCGCACGGGCGCGGCGCACCTCGGAGCGGGCGGCGAACAGCAGGGCCAGGCCCAGCTCGACCAACAGCACCACCGGAGCCAGCAGCAGCACGCCGAGCAGCCCGCCGACGGACGACCCCTGGACGGCGTAGCCGATGAGCACCCAGACCGGCAGCACGACCGCCGCCGCGAACGACCACGTGAAGAAGCCCCGCCGAACCGCTGCGCCCGCCCTGCCCGCCATGCGTCCGATGGTACGAGGGCGGCCTCCGCACCGGTCCGCTGTTCGCCCGCGGCACAGGAGGTGCTTCGTCCGCGTCCAGCCCGCGCACGGCACGGAGGGGCCGCCGGGGCGCGGCTAGGGTCGTTGCGGACTGATCGGAGGCCAGCGTGATCGAGTTGCGCACACCCGCGGAGATCGAGGCGATGCGCCCGGCCGGCGCGTTCGTCGCGAGCGTCCTCACGCGACTGGCCGCCGAGGCGGCCGTCGGCGTGAACCTGCTGGAGCTCGACCGGATCGCCCACGCGATGATCCGGGACCGCGGCGCCGAGAGCTGCTACATCGACTACCACCCCTCCTTCGGCGCGATGCCGTTCGGCAAGGTGCTGTGCACATCGGTGAACGACGCGGTGCTGCACGGCCTGCCGTTCGACTACGCCCTGCAGGACGGCGACGTGGTCAGCCTCGACTTCGCGGCCGGGGTCGACGGATGGGTGGCCGACAGCGCCGTCACGGTGATCGTCGGCACGCCGCGGGCGGAGGACGAGCGGCTGATCGCCACGACGCGCGAGGCCCTGGACGCGGCGATCGCGACGGCCCGCGCCGGCTTCAAGCTGGGCGACGTGTCCGCGGCGATCGGCGACGTGTGCCGCGCGGCCGGCTACTCCGTGAACCTGGAGTTCGGCGGGCACGGCGTCGGCCGCACCATGCACGGCGATCCGCACGTGCCGAACGACGGCCGCCCGCACCGCGGGCTGAAGCTGCGGCCGGGCCTGGTCATCGCCATCGAGCCCTGGCTGCTGGAGACCACTGACCGCATCCGCATGGACGCGGACGGCTGGACGCTGCGCAGCGCGGACGGCTCGCGCGGTGCGCACACCGAGCACACGGTGGCGATCACCGACGGCGACCCGGTGGTGCTGACCGCCCGCGGCTGAGGGCGGGGTCCGTCGCCGCGGACGGAGGTCGTCGCTGTCGACGGAGGCAGGGAGGGCCTGATCCGCCCTCCACGCGCCGCATCGACCTCCGACCGTCGCAGCCGCAGGATCGGCCGCGACCGGTCAGGCCGGCGGCAGCAGGTCGGGCCGCACCCGCCGAGTCCGCTCCAGCGCCTGCTCGGCGCGCCAGCGCGCGACGGCGCCGTGGTCGCCGGAGCGCAGCACCGGGGGCACCTCGAGGCCGCGCCAGACGGACGGCTTCGTGTAGGAGGGGTACTCGAGCAGGCCGCCCTCGTGGCTCTCCTCCGTGAGGCTGGCGGGGTTGCCGATCACCCCGGGCACCAGGCGCCCGACGGCCTCGACCATCGCGAGCACCGCGACCTCGCCGCCGTTCAGCACGAAGTCGCCCAGGCTGACCTCCGCCACGCGGGCGCGGCCTGCGGTGTGCTCGGCGACCCGGTGATCGATGCCCTCGTAGCGGCCGCAGCAGAAGATCAGTCGCCGCTCCTCCGCCCACCGGGCCGCGGTCGCCTGCACGAACGGGGTGCCCGCCGGGGTCGGGAAGACCACCAGCGGGTCGTCGCCCTCGGCCAGCAGCCCGTCGAGCACCTCGCCCCAGGGCTCCGGCTTCATCACCATGCCGGCGCCGCCGCCGTACGGGGTGTCGTCGACGGTTCGGCGCCGGTCGTGCGCGGCGTCGCGCAGGTCGTGCACCCGCACGTCCAGCAGGCCGGTCGAGCGGGCGCGGCCGAGCAGGGAGACGTCCAGCACCCCGAGCACCTCGGGGAAGATCGTGACGACGTCGATGCGCACGTCAGTCGCGCGGTGCGTCGTCCGCGGCCGCTGCGGGTTGCTCGGCCGGGGAGGGGCCGTCGTCGGACGGCGCTCCGCCCTCCGGCTCGGCCGCGTCCGGCGCCGGCCGGCGCGCGGGCCGCGGCTCGTCGTCCGGCAGCGCCTCGAACAGGCCGTCCGGCGGGGTGACCACGATGCGGCGGCCGGCCAGGTCGACCTCGGGCACGATCGCCTTCACGAACGGCACCAGCACCTCGGCGTCGCCGACCTTGACGACCAGCAGGTCCTGCGCCGGCAGGTGCTCCAGCCGGTCGAGCACGCCGACGGTGCGCCCGTCGCGGACGACGTCCAGGCCGACGAGCTCGTGGTCGTACCAGGCGTCCTCCTCGACCGGCTCCTCGGCCATGTCGTGGTCGATCCAGAGGATCGCCTTCATCAGGCTCTCCGCCGCCGTGCGGTCGCCGACGCCCTTGAAGAAGCCGACCGGCTGGCCGTTGTACCAGCGCAGCTCGGTCAGCTCGAGGCGCTTGCCGTGCCACGGCGAGGAGTCGGGCACCTGCAGCGCGAAGGTCGCACCGGGCGTGAAGCGGCGTTCCGGAGCGTCGGTGAACAGCTCGAGCTTCAGCGCGCCCTTCAGCCCGTGCGCCTTGGTCAAGCGCCCGACGCGCAGTTGCGTCTGGGCCGACCTCGCCTTGGCCGCCACCTAGCGGTCGACGTCGACGACGTCGACCCGCACCTGGCGGCCGTCGGCCAAGGCGCTGACGACCGTGCGCAGCGCCTTGGCGGTGCGCCCGGCGCGGCCGATGACGCGGCCCAGGTCGTCGGGGTGGACCCGCACCTCCAGCACCTCGCCGCGGGGCGTCGAACGCGGCGAGACGCGGACCTGGTCCGGCTCGTCGACGATCCCCTTGACGAGGTGCAGGAGGGCGGCTTCCAGCATCAGGAGTTCTGCACCTGCGCCGCGGTCTCCTGCGAGGTCGTGGAGCCGGAGTCGATCGCGTCGGCGACCACCTGGTCGACCTCGGCGTCCGCCTTCGTGGCGGCCTCGGCGTCGGCGATCTGCTCCTTGGAGCGGACGACCGAGGCCTTCTTCGCGTCGGGCGCGAACTGCGCCTTCTCCTTGCGGCCCTCGACGCGGTTCTCCGTGGAGGCGCCGGTCTCGCCCTTGAACTTGCCCCAGTCGCCGGTGAGCTTCAGCAGCGCCGCGACCTGCTCGGTCGGCTGCGCGCCGACGCCGAGCCAGTACAGGGCGCGGGCCGAGTCGACCTCGATGACGGAGGGGTGCTCGGTCGGGTGGTACTGACCGATCTCCTCGATGACGCGGCCGTCGCGCTTGGTGCGCGCGTCGGCGACGACGATGCGGTAGTAGGGGGCTCGGATCTTGCCGAGACGCTTCAGACGGATCTTGACAGCCACAGTGTGCGGTTCCTCAACTGGTCGATGTGCGGAGCCGGTCTGCTCGTCGAGGGCGTGGGGCACACTCGGCGGCGGACCGAAGAAGTCCTTCCGCACGCCTGGATAGAGGGTCGAGGCGCGCGGACGCGGTGAGCCATTCTGCCAGACGCGAGAGCCCTCCGCTCACCGCGGTGCGGCCCGTCTCAGCGCGAGGCGGCGTGATGGGCGGCCAGGCGGCGCAGCCCCTCCGCGACCCCGACGGCCGGCGACCAGCCCAGGTCGCGTCGGGTCCGCCGCTGGTCGAACCAGTGCGCGGTGGAGAGCTGCTCGGCGAGGAACCGGGTCATCGGCGGCTCGTCGCCCGGGCGCACCCGCCAGACGGCCTCGACCACGGCTCCCGCGGCGACCGCGGCACCGGCCGGCACGCGCCGGGCGGGCGCGGGGACGCCGGCGGCCGCGCAGAACCCGGCGATCAGCTCGCCGATGGGGCGCGGCTCCCCCGACGTGAGCACGTAGGCCTGCCCGTGCACCCGCTCGGCGGCGGCGAGCGCGGCCAGCATGCCGTCCACGGCGTCGTCGACGTAGGTGCTGTCGACGAGCGCCGCCCCGGACCCGACGATCGGCAGGCGGCCCTGCGCGGAGCGCTCCTGGATGCGGCGCACCAGCTGCGGATCGCCCGGCCCCCAGACGACGTGCGGGCGGACGGCGACGACCGCGAAACCGGGCGCGTCCGCCGCGAGGGCCTCGATCTCCGCCGCCGCCTTCGTGCGGGCGTACGGCCCGCGGGCCCGCTGCGGCTGCGCCGGGGTCGCGTCCTCCCCCATGATCGCCTCGCCCGTGTGGGCCACCGACGGCGACGAGACGAAGACGAAGCGCCGCACGCCCGCGCGCTTCGCGGCCTGCACCAGCCGCTGCGTGCCGCGCACGTTCACCTCGGTGAACTCCGACTCCGCGCCCGCGAAGGACACCTTGGCGGCCAGGTGGACGACGTCCGACACGCCGCGCACGGCCTCGTCGACGGCCGCCTGCTCGGTGACCGAGCCGAGCACGTCGACGGCGCCCTCGACATCGGAGGGGCGGCGCTGCAGGGTGCGCACGTCGCGGCCGGCGGAGACCAGCGCCCTCGCCACCGCGGCGCCGAGCCAGCCGCTGGCGCCGGTGACCAGCACCGCGCCCTGCTCGGTCACGGCTGCCCCGCCCGCTCGCCGGCCAGCACCCGGGTCGCCCAGCGGGAGACGCGGGCGCGGTCGATCTTCGCGTTGTGGCGG
>JAKONM010000292.1 GCA_022701925.1 Microbacteriaceae bacterium | reverse complement strand
CAGGCCGAGGGACACGAAACTGGTGAAGACGAGCCGGATCACGTTCGCGCCCGAACCGCGCAGGATCGCCGTCGCGATCGAGCGGGATGCCGGCGTGCGCCCGTCGGGGGCCGCACTACCCGCGGGTGCCGGAGCGGCGTCGATCAGCTGCTCGGTCGGGACCGGGGAAGCCGCCGTGGTGACAGGTACGGTCACGCGACGTGCTCCTGCACCGTGGCAGGGCCGCTGAGACGCGCATGCAGCCGGGCTGGGATAGGGCCGAGTCGACGGCCGAGGCCGTGCGCGACCGCCGCGCCGAATGCCATCAGCTGGCGTCCGGGCTGTGGCCCGAATAGCAGGGTCAGCCCGAAATATCGTGCCTGGTCGTAGCCCTGCAGGGCGGTCCACTTCGGGAAGCGGAGACCGTAGCGTCGCACCACCTCAATGCGGTTGCGAGTGATGTAGTAGCGCCGCCAAGCGGTGTGGTAAGCGAACTCCACGGAGCGGCCTCCGGGCAGTCGGCCGCTCAGGCTGCGACCGAGCGCATGGTCGAGCGAGCACGCCTTCGCGCGGAAGGTCTCGAAACCAAGGGTTGCGCCGCGCAGGATGTACTCGGTGTCGACGCAGTCGATGAAGAGGCGTTCGTCGAAGGGGCCGATCGCGTCCATAGCCTCCATGCGGAAGAGCAGACCGGACTGCAGGGTGTCGAGGATCGGAACGAAGGAACGCGGGTCTCGCGGATCGATGCAGATGCCGTTCACCGTCCCTGCTCCGACCGCGAGCACGCCCTTGCCGGCCAATTCCAGTTGTGTCGTGGCGGAGACCGCCGTTGCGACGTACTCGGGCGAGAGGCGGGAGTCCTGGTCCATCGTGAGCAGGTAGCGCGCGTTCACCTGCCGGGCGATCTCGATGCCAGCATTCAACGCAGCCGCAATGCCCCGGTTGGCGGGCAGACGGACGACTGTCACCCGGTCGCCTGCGACCTGCTCCAGCAACCTGTCGGCGGACGGGCCCGAGCCGTCGTCGATGATCACCACCTGATTCGTCTGAGTGAGGAGCGCGTTGACGTTCTCGACGAGTTGATCGCTCGGTCGGTGCGTGGAGACCACGGCGACGACCTGGTCCACCGGGTTGCGCTCGAGGCCGAGATCGAGACTCGCCCGCTCCTGGTCGAGAGGGAGTCGAGAGCGCTGAGCAGAGGAGTTCACCGTGATGCCTTGCCTTCGATCTTGTTCAGAGGGGACGATCTGCAGCGCTCGATCGCCTTCGCGCTGCTCGGCCGTGGCGGCGCAGCCGTCAATGGCCGCGCTCCGAATTGAGACTTGCAGTGGGCCGTGGTCGGGCGGACCTTCTTCCAACAGCCGCGTGCCCGTCGATCGAGGGGCCGTCACTGCTGACTCGCTTCGTGGGCGCGCGGACCTGCATGCCGGGTCGGTGGGACGAGGCGGCGCCCTCCGATGAGAACCGTGCGAGCAAGGCTGGGGCGTCTGTCGACGACCGCCTCTCCGCGAGACGGAAGGCTCGCTGCAAAGGCGAGCCCGCAGAAGAAGAAGTACAGGACGTTGCAGGGGAACGTCCGGTCGAGACCGAGGTTCGCTGACGCCAGCAGGAAGCAGATCAGGTACGACGCTCCTCCGGCACGCAGGGCGAGCGGTAGGCCGGTGCGGCCACGGAGCAGCAGGAGCACCGCGATCACCCCGAGCGAGATGTAGGCGATGAGCAGCAGCGGACCGTAGTTCGCGAAGAGGTTGATGTAGCCGGACTCGATGCGCGGGATCCATGTCGCGGTGATGAGCTGCCCAGCGGCGTGACCGTGCGGAGGCACGGGCTCCACCGGGGCGGGAGCGGAGGCTGCGAGCGAAGGGCTCGCGGAGCGGCTCATCGTCGGTTCCGGTGTGGAGGGCGGGGCGATGTGGGAAAACGACTGGGCGTGACTCTCCACGCTTCCCTGCTTCAGGCGGATCAATTCGGTGATGGTCGACCGCGCGAAGAACGCGGCCACTCCGACGACGACGAACGCGGATGTCACGAGCGCGATCGCCCGGCGAAGATCGCGGCGGATGCCACGGGTGAAGAGGTAGGTCAGTCCGAGAGCTGCGACCGTTCCTGTGACTCCGGTCCAGGACTGTGAGAGGGGCAGACAGCAGAGCAGTGCGACCGTGACGACGAGACGGAGATTGGGCCTGGCGCGCATCGCGATCCACGTGGTGGGGATCAGAGCGGCGAGCACCACTGCGAAGCCGTTGGGATCGTCGAGCACGGAGCCGAACCGCACCGACGGCGAATTCGCGTAGGCGAGGGCCGGCAATCGGTCCGCCCAGAGGAAGAGCGCCACCTGGACGATCTCGGCGACCACGCAGACAACCGCATAGACCACCAGGATCCGGGTGATCAAGTCGGCGGCTCGGCCACTGACTACGGGCGTCAGGGTGACGAGGAACGCCGTGCCGACGACGAGGAGCATGATCCACGGTTCGACAGAAGCTGCACCCGCTGCGATCCGGAGCAGCGTCGACAGCATCAGTACGAGCTGGAGGACGAGGGCGACGGCCCGGACACGAGACATGGAGCGGAGCGCAGCCCGCACCCCCCGTGCTGCAAGCAGTGCGAGCCCGACAGCGATGAGGGCTACGAGACCCCACTTGGTGTACTGCAGCCACGCCGGCGTGTCGCTGTAAGTCGGGCTGGTGAGTGCGGAGTTGATCTGGAACGGGTACCGGTACGCCTGATAGCCGAGGCAGACAACGAGCAGTGCTCCGAGCAGCAGAGGAGCAGTGCGATGCGGGAGCCGGACGGTGGCTGTCATGTCACCTCTCCTCCGCCCCGAGGGCGCGGGTCGCCGCCGGGCATCGCGGGTGCGGCGCTCCGCGTCCTCCTTGTCCCCAGAACGGGGTACGAGACGGAGGCTATGTCAGGCGATTCGGTCATGCTTGTCCACGCGTCGGCGTGTCGGTCGGCCGCCGTCAAGGAGGGCCGAGACGAGGGGCGGGGTGCCGATCTGGAACCGCCCGACCACCCCTTTTCAGACGTGAGGGTCAGCCGGCCAGGTATCGGTGCAGCGCCTCCTCCTGCGGTCGCGGAACGAATCCGGTCTCGCGAATGCGATCGAGCTGCAGGGCGGACCG
>JAKONM010000195.1 GCA_022701925.1 Microbacteriaceae bacterium | reverse complement strand
CGGTCGAGCCGGGGGCGCCCGACGCGGGGCGCGGGACGCCGGGACGGGGGCCGCCGGGACGCGCGACGTCGCCGCCGGTGGCGGGGCGCTGCACGGGCGCGGAGGTCTCGCCGACGGAGGCCGCGGGGCGCTCCTGCTGGGGCGCGCTCTGCGGGGCGGCCTGCGGCGCGGGCGTCCGGCGCTCCTGCTGCTGGGCGGGCGCGGGCGCCGGGGCGCTGCGCGGGGCCGGGGCGGCCGGCGCTGCGGACGACGGGGTCGCCGCAGGACGCGGACCGGGGGCGGGACGGCCGCCGGCGCCGGGGCGCGCGGTGACGCCGCCCGGACGCGGGGTCGGCGCTGCGCCGCCCGCCATCGGGACGCCGTCGGCCTGCAGCTTCGCCCGCAGCTTGCGGACGACGGGGGGCTCGACGCTCGAGGACGGGCCCTTGACGAACTCGCCCATCTCCTTGAGCTTCGCGAGCGCCAGCTTGGTGTCGATCCCGAGATCGGTCGCGATCTCGTGGACGCGTGGTTTCGCCACTTCAGTTCTCCTGTCCGAGCCCGCCCGGACAGGGCAGGCCGCTACTGCGGTGCGGGTCTCATTTCGAGTCGCTCATCGCTGTTCCATGTGCCTGTTCCACTTCGCGTGGTGGTGCCGTCCGCCCCGGGAGGGGCGGGCGAGAGTGCGCAGGCGCCGTCGAAGGCCCTGCGACCGCCAGTGTAGCCGCCGGGACCGACGGCCGGGAGCGGCACGGAGGTGAACCCGCCACGACCGTGCGGTGTTCCCGCTCCCCCGACCTGGCGCTCCCCCGTCAGGGCAGCTGCAGCAGCGCGCCCTCGGAGCGGCACGTGGCGGCGGCCACCGTCATCGCGTTCTGCAGCGCGGCGTCCCAGTAGAGGACGTCCGCGATGCCCTGCACGTCGGACCGCAGCACCGCGGCGGTGATGGCGGAGAGCGTGGAGTCCCCGGCACCGATCGTGTCGACGACGGGTCCCGGCAGCACGGCGATCCCGGCCGTCACGCGCCCCTCGGCGGTGGCCAGGAAGGCGCCGTCCCGGCCGGCCGTCGCCAGCACCATCCCCGCGCCGTCGCGCAGCAGGCGGTCGGCTGCGTCGTGCAGGCCGCTGCCGTAGAGCAGCTCGGCGTCCTCGTCGCCCAGCTTCAGCAGCCGCACGGCCCGCGCGGTGCGGTCCAGGTTGCGGACGAACGCCTCCCGGTCGGACATCAGCGCCGGCCGCGGGTTGGGGTCGACGACGAGGCGGTCGGCGGGGTCCGCCACGGCGGCGAGCAGGTCGTCCGTGGTCTCGTCGCGGTCGAAGGGGTAGCAGCTGACCACGACGAGCGCGGCCGCGTCGAGCACCCCGGCCGCCTCGCCGCCGAAGTCGATGCGCCGCTGCAGCGCGGCGTCGTTGAAGGTGTAGCGCGCCTCCCCCTCCGACTTCACCGCGACCGCCCGGGCGGTGCCGTTCGGCGCCGCGGTCGCGACCAGCCGCACGCCGTGCTCCTGCAGGAACTCCCTGACGACGGCGCCGTCCTCGTCGTCGCCGACCATCGCCACGAGCACCGCGGACACGCCCAGCCGTGCGAGGCCCACGGCCACGTTCAGCGCGGCGCCGCCCACGACGTCCCGCACGCCCTCCCCGTCGTGGATCTCGTCGATCAGGGCGTCGCCGATCACGGCGACGGGGCCGGTGCGGGCCATGTCGTGCCTCCATTGGCGAGAGGTCCGGCGTCAATCCCCTTCGAGGATCGAGTCGGGCTGGATGTCGATCTTGGCACCGGTCAGCTTCGCGGCGAGACGGGCGGTCTGGCCCTCCTTGCCGATCGCGAGGGACAGCTGGTAGTCGGGCACGAGGGCCCGCACGGCCTTGGAGGAGCGGTCCAGCACGAACGCGCTGGAGACGCGCGCCGGCGACAGGGCGTTCGCCACGAACGCGGCCAGGTCGTCGGCGTGGTCGACGATGTCGATCTTCTCGCCGCCGAGCTCGGCCGAGACCGCGCGCACCCGGGCGCCGAGCTCGCCGATCGCCGCGCCCTTCGCGTTCACGCCCGGCTGGGTCGCGCGCACCGCGACCTTGGAGCGGTGACCGGCCTCGCGGGCCATCGCCGTGATCTCCACGACCCCGCTGGCGATCTCCGGCACCTCGAGGGCGAACAGCTTGCGCACCAGGGCGGGGTGCGTGCGGGACACCGTGATGGACGGCCCCTTCTGCCCCCGGGAGACGCTGGTCACGTAGACGCGGATCCGCTCGCCGTGCTTGTAGCTCTCGCCCGGCACCTGCTCCTCGGGCGGCAGGATCGCCTCGATCGAGCCCAGGTCGACGTGCACCATCCGCGGGTTCGGCCCCTGCTGGATGACGCCGGCGATGATGTCGCCCTCGCGCCCCTTGAACTCGCCCAGCACGCGCTCGTCGCCGAGGTCGCGCAGGCGCTGGTTGATGACCTGCTTGGCGGCGAAGGCGGCCACCCGCCCGAAGTCGCTCGGCTCGTCGACGGCCTCGCCGACCTGCGCGCCGTCGTCGTCCAGCTCGGGGACGAGGACGGTCACCTTCCCGGACTTCCGGTCCAGCTCGACGCGCGGCCGGGGCGTCCCGGTGGGCGCGTGCTCGGGCTGGTCGGTGTGCTTCAGGTAGGCCGTCAGGATCGCCGACTCGATGATCCGAACCAGCTCGTCGAACGGGATCTCCCGCTCGCGCTCCATCAGCCGCAGGACGGCGAGGTCGATCTCCATCGTCCACTCTCCGTCCCGTGCCGCACTGCCGGTCCGCGGTGGATCGAGCCCGTCTACGCTAGCAGCGCACGTGTCGAGCACCTGGAGGGCGCATGACCGAGGGCAGGACGGTGCATCTGCGCCGCTACCGGATCGAGTCCGGCGAGCTGGAGGCGTTCACCGGATGGTGGCGGGACGTCCTGCTGCCGGCGCGCGAGGCGTTCGGGTTCGCCCTGGAGTTCGCGGTGTCGGTGCCGGAGACCGACGAGTTCGTGTGGGCCGTGTCCGCGCCGGGGGGCGCCGACGAGTTCGCGCGCCTCGACCGCGCCTGGGCGGCGTCGCCCGAGCGGGCGTCGGCGTTCGTCGGGGTGCCGCAGCGCGTGACGTCGATGGACCTGCGGACGGCCGAACCCGCGCGCTGAGGCCCGCGCCGGGGGTGTCCGAGGCGCGCCGTACGGTGCGCGCATGCGGCTGCTGCACACCTCCGACTGGCACATCGGGCGCACCTTCCACCGGCACTCGACGCTGGACGCGCTGCGGCAGGTGCTGGCGGCGACGGCCGACGAGGTCGCGCGCCGCCGGATCGACGTCGTGCTGGTGGCCGGGGACGTGTTCGACTCCGCCACGCCCTCGGCCGAGGCCTTCCGCGTCTTCGAGGAGGCGGTGCTGGCGCTGCGCGCGGCGGGCGCCGTCGTCGTGATGACGAGCGGCAACCACGACTCCGCGGCCCGGCTGGGGCACCAGGCGCCGTTCGCCGCTGCGGGCGGGGTGCACGTGCGCACCCGCGCCGAGGGCGCGGAGTCGCCGATCGAGCTGGCGGACGAGCACGGCCCGGTGGACGTCTACGGGCTGCCCTACCTGGAGCCGGTGGTCACCGGGCACCGCAGCCAGGCGGAGGCGCTCCGGGCGGCGATGGACCGGGTGCGCGCGTCGGTCGCGCGGCGGGGCAACCGGTCGGTGGTGCTGTCGCACTGCTTCGCCTCCGCCGGGGTGCGGCTCGACACCGCGGGCGGCGAGCGCGACATCACCCGGGGCGGG
>JAKONM010000159.1 GCA_022701925.1 Microbacteriaceae bacterium | reverse complement strand
TCGTGCACGTGACCGCGCTCGCCGACCTCCCGCTGCGCGCCGACCTCGTCGGCCGGACCCCCTACGGGGCGCCCCAGCTGCACGTGCCCGTGACGCTGAACGTCAACGAGAACACCCACCCGGTGCCCGAGGCCGTGCGGCAGGACGTGCTGCGCCGCCTGGGCGAGGCGCTCGAGGCCGTGAACCGGTACCCCGACCGGGAGTTCACCGCGCTGCGCGAGGCGCTCGCGTCCTACCTGGGCGCCGGCCTCGACGCCTCCTGGATCTGGGCGGCCAACGGCTCCAACGAGGTGCTGCAGCACCTGTTCCAGGCCTTCGGGGGGCCGGGGCGCAGCATGCTGACCTTCCCGCCGACGTACTCGATGTACCCGAACATCGCCTCGACCACCGGCACCGCGGTGGTCGAGGGCCGCCGCGACGCCGACTACCGGCTGTCCCCTGACACGGTGGTCGACCAGATCCGGGCGACGGCGCCCGACCTGGTGTTCCTGTGCGCCCCGAACAACCCGACGGGCACGCCGGTCGACCTGGACACGATCCGCGCGGCGTACGACGCCACCGACGGGATCCTGGTCGTGGACGAGGCCTACGGCGAGTTCATGCCGGACGACGCCCCGAGCGCCGTCACCCTGCTGCCGGGCCGGTCCCGCCTGGCGGTCTCGCGCACGATGAGCAAGGCGTTCGCGTTCGCCGGCGCCCGCCTGGGCTATCTTGCGGCGGACCCGGCGCTGATCGACGCCCTGCGGCTGGTGCGGCTGCCGTACCACCTGTCGTCGCTGACCCAGGCGGCGGCCCTGGGCGCCCTCGCCCACGCGCCGGTGATGCTGGCGATGGTGGACGACATCCGCGTGCAGCGCGACCGCACCGCCGAGGGCCTCGCCGCCCTCGGCCACCGCGTGTGGCCCAGCTGGACGAACTTCCTGCTCTTCGGCGGCGTGCAGGACCCCCGCGCGCTGTGGCAGGGGCTGCTCGACCGGGGCGTGCTGATCCGCGACCTGGGCATCGACGGCACGCTGCGCGTCAGCGCCGGCACCGCGGCCGAGACCGACGCCTTCCTGGACGCCATGACGGCGCTGACCCCGATCGGAGCGCGCCGATGAGCCGCACGGCCTCGCGGGAGCGGACGACCAGCGAGTCGTCCGTCCGCCTGCACCTCGACCTGGACGGCACGGGGCGCACCGAGATCTCCACGTCGGTGCCGTTCTTCGACCACCTGCTCACCGCCTTCGCGAAGCACTCGCTGACGGACCTGACGGTCGAGGCCACCGGGGACGTGCAGATCGACGTGCACCACACGGTCGAGGACGTCGGCATCGTGCTGGGCGACGCCATCCGCGAGGCGCTGGGCGACAAGGCCGGGGTGGCCCGCTTCGGCGATGCGACCGTGCCCCTGGACGAGGCGCTGACCCGCGCCGTGGTCGACCTGTCCGGGCGTCCCTACCTGGTGCACGGCGGCGAGCCGGCCGGCTTCGAGCTGCACCTCATCGGCGGCCACTTCACGGGCTCGATGGTGCGGCACGTCTTCGAGGCGATCGTGCTGAACGCCCGCATGACGGCGCACGTCGACGTGCTGGCGGGCCGGGACCCGCACCACGTCGCCGAGAGCGAGTTCAAGGCGTTCGCCCGGGCCTTCCGCGCGGCGAAGGCGCCCGACCCGCTGGTGTCCGGCATCCCCTCGACGAAGGGCGCCCTGTGACCGCAGCGCCGAGGGTCGTGGTGCTCGACCACGGCAGCGGCAACGTGCACTCCGCCTCCAAGGCGCTGGAGCGCGCCGGGGCGTCGGTCTCGCTGACCGCCGACGCCTCCGCGGTGCGCGACGCCGACGGCCTGCTCGTGCCGGGCGTCGGCGCGTTCGCGACGGTCATGCAGGGGCTCGCGGCGGTGCGCGGGCCCGAGATGATCGAGCGGCGGCTGGCGGGCGGCCGGCCCGTGCTCGGCATCTGCGTGGGCCTGCAGGTGCTCTTCGAGCGCGGGCTCGAGGGCGCGGCGGAGACCGAGGGCCTGGGGGAGTGGCCGGGCCTCGTCGAGCGCCTGGACGCCCCCGTGCTGCCGCACATCGGCTGGGACCCCGTGCGCGCGCCCGAGGGCAGCCGGCTGTTCGCCGGGATCGAGGACGAGCGCTTCTACTTCGTGCACTCCTACGGGGTGCGCGACTGGACGATGGACGACGGCGGCCGGCTCGCGCCGCCGCAGGTCACCTGGGGCGACCACGGCGGACCGTTCGTCGCCGCCGTGGAGAACGGCCCGCTGTCCGCGACCCAGTTCCACCCCGAGAAGTCCGGCGCCGCCGGCCTTCGCCTGCTGACCAACTGGCTGGAGACCCTGTGAAGCTCGACCCGCCCGACGAGCGGATGCTGCTCGACCCGCTGGTGCTGCTGCCCGCCGTGGACGTGGCCGGCGGCCAGGCCGTCCGCCTGGTGCAGGGCGAGGCCGGCAGCGAGACCGGCTACGGCGACCCCGTGGAGGCCGCGCTGGACTGGGCGCGCCAGGGCGCCTCCTGGATCCACCTGGTCGACCTGGACGCCGCCTTCGGGCGCGGTGCCAACACCGGGGTGATCCAGGCCGTGATCGACCAGGTGCCGGGCGTGCGGGTCGAGCTGTCCGGCGGCATCCGCGACACCGCCAGCCTGGAGGCGGCCCTGGCCACGGGCGCCCGGCGCGTGAACATCGGAACCGCGGCCCTGGAGGACCCGGAGTGGACGGCCCGGGCGATCGCGCTGCACGGCGATCGCATCGCCGTCGGCCTGGACGTGCGCGGCACGACCCTGGCGGCTCGCGGCTGGACGCGCGAGGGCGGCGACCTGTGGGACGTGCTCGACCGCCTGGAGCAGGCCGGGTGCGCCCGGTACGTCGTCACCGACGTGACGAAGGACGGCACGCTGGCGGGACCGAACCTGGGGCTGCTGGGCGAGGTGCTGACCCGCACCGGGAAGCCCGTGGTCGCCTCCGGGGGCGTGTCGTCCCTGGCCGACCTGGAGGCGCTGCGCACGCTCACCGGGCGCGGCCTCGAAGGGGCGATCGTGGGCAAGGCGCTGTACGCCGGAGCATTCACCCTGACCGAGGCGCTGGCGGTCGCCACCCTGTGACCCGCGAGGACTCGGCGGGCCGCTCCTTCTCGGGCCGGTCCTTCGAGGCCGCGCCCAACCCCTTCGCGGGCGACGACGGCTCCACCCCGGAGGGCTACGCCGCCGCCCTGGCGGCCTTCCGCGACGGTGCGGTCGGGGAGGAGGCGGTCGTCGACGCGCTGCGCGGCGCGCGGCTGCTGGTGCCGCTGCTCGCGGAGCTCGGCGAGGCCGGCGCATCCGCCGAGGGCCGGCGGGTCGACAAGTCCGCCGAGCTCGCCTTGGTGACCGTGGCCGGGCCGGACGGCCGGCGCGTGCTGCCCGCCTTCTCCTCCTCCGTCGCGATGTCGGCGTGGAACCCCTCCGCGCGCCCCGTGCCCGCGCCCGCGCGGCAGGTGGCCCTGGGCGCAGCGGGCGACGGCACCGAGCTGGTGATCGTGGACCCGGGCCCGCAGCGGTTCGGCCTGCGCCGCAGCGCCCTGGAGGCGCTGGCGCGCGACCTGCCGTGGACGCCGCCGCACCGGGACCCCGAGGTGGGCCGCGCCCTGCGGGCCGCGGTGTCCGGCGAGCCGGCCGTGACGACGGCGCGCGTGCAGGCCGGCGACCCCGCCGCGACGCTCGACGGCCCGGAGCTGCTCGTGACCGTGGTGCTGCACGAGACGCTGGACGGGCAGGCGGTGCGCGAGCTGCTGGCCAGGGTGCAGCGCCGCTGGACCGAGGACGCCGTGGTCCGCGCGCGGGTCGACTCGATGGCCGTGCGGCTGGAGGCCGCGTTCTGCTGAGTCGCCGAGCCCTCCGAGCCGACGTGCGGCGCACGTCCGGCAGGATCGCGGGCGACGACGGTGAGGGGCTCGGATGACGGCGAACCGGTACGACCTGCAGGACGCGGCGGTGCTGATCACCGGCGGAGGCGGCGGCATCGGGCGTGCCGTTGCGGAGGCGTTCCTGCAGAACGGCGCGCGCGTCGCCGTGTGCGGGCGCCGGCCGCAGCCGCTGCAGGACGTGGTGGACGCCGCACCGGAGGGCAGGGCGCTCGCGGTGCAGGGCGACGTGGGCACCGTGGCGGACGCGCAGCGCATCGTCGCCGAGACCGTGCGGGCCTTCGGGCGGCTCGACGTCGTGGTCAGCAACGCGGCGGCCTACGAGGGCGGCGACCTGGCGGACCTGTCGGTGTACGACTGGGAGACGCTGCGGCGCACCAACGTCGACGGCTTCCTGCACCTGGCCCAGGCCGTGCTGCCCCACCTCGTGGAGTCCGGCGGCAGTCTCGTCGCGGTCGGCAGCGTCTCCGGCGAGCGCGGGGACTGGGGCCAGGCGGCCTACAACGCGTCGAAGCACGCCGTGCACGGCTTCGTCCGCTCCCTGGCGCTCGACTACGGCGGGCGCGGCGTGCGCGTCAACGCGGTCGCGCCTTCGTTCACCCGCACGGACATGACCGCCGGGGTCGACGAGGCGGGACTCGCGGCGACCGTGCAGCGGGTCGCGCTCGGACGCGTCGCCGAGCCCGCGGACGTCGCACCGGCGGTGCTGTTCCTGGCCAGCCCGGACGCCGCGTACATCACCGGGGCCGTGCTGCCCGTGGACGGCGGCACCTCCGCCTCCACCGGGCAGGCGGCCGGCTGAGGCCCCGCGGGGCGGGGGAGGGACGTCGCGATGAAGTTCAGGGACGACGCGCGGATCGACACCGGCGAGGTGCAGGACCGCCGGGGCGGGGGCGGCCGAGCGGCGGCGATCGGCGGCGGCGGGCTCGGCGTCGTCGGGCTGATCGTGGTCGTGCTGGTGCAGCTGCTGGGCGGTTCCGGCGGGGGCGGCGGCGACGTCTCCCGGCAGCTCGGGCCGATCCTCGACGGGCTGCAGCCCGGCCAGACCGCCGACGGCTCGCAGCTGGCGTCGTCTTGCCGCACCGGCCAGGACGCCAACTCCAGCGAGGAGTGCGCGGCGGTCGCCTCCATCCAGTCGATCCAGGACTACTGGTCCGGGCGGCTGGGCGACGAGTACACGGACACCGACACCGTCTTCTTCTCCGGCTCCACGGACACCGGCTGCGGGAGCGCGACGTCGGGCGTCGGACCCTTCTACTGCCCGGCGGACCAGCTGGTCTACATCGACCTGGCCTTCTTCGAGGAGCTGCGCACGCGGTTCGGCGCCGAGGGCGGCACCTTCGTGAACGCCTACGTGCTGGCGCACGAGTACGGCCACCACGTGCAGGACCTGCTGGGCACCGAGTCGAAGGTGCAGCAGGGGGCGAGCGGGGCGAAGAGCGGTTCGGTGCGGCTCGAGCTGCAGGCCGACTGCTACGCCGGCACCTGGGCGAACCACGCCACCACGACGCCGGACGATTCGGGGGCCCCGCTGATCGAGCAGCTGACGCAGGACGACGTCGACGCGGCGCTCGACACCGCGGGGCGCATCGGCGACGACTTCATCCAGCGGCAGCTGGGCGGCGGGCAGGCGGATCCGGACTCGTACACCCACGGCACCTCCGAGCAGCGCCGCACCTGGTTCACCCGCGGGTACGAGACCGGGGACCCGGACCGCTGCGACACCTTCGCCGCCGGCGCGATCTAGGGCGCGGGGCGGGCGTCACTCGACGGCGATGCCCGCCTCCTCGGCGAGCAGCGGCGCGATGCGCAGCAGCTGCTCGTCGGAGACGACGGTGCCCCGCAGCGCGCGCACGCCGTCGACCCGCTCCAGGTCGGCGCCGCGCAGGTCGACGTGCTGCAGGGTCGCCCCCAGGGCGGACAGCTCCCGCACGCGGCAGCCGACCAGGGCCACCCGCTCGGCGGTCGCCCCGCGCAGGTCCAGGTCGCCGACCGTGCAGTCGACGAGGCGCAGGTCGACCGCTCGGGCGTCGGCCAGCCCCAGGTAGTCGATGCGGCAGCCGATCAGCTCGACGCGGGTCAGGTCGGCCTCGAACCACTCCGCCGCGCCGATCCGGCAGCCGGTGAGCAGCACGTCGCGCAGCACCGCGCGGTGCGCCCGCCACGTCGTGGCGGCGACCCCGTCCAGCACGCTGTCGGTGATCCGCGCGCCGTCCGCGCGCACGTCGCCCAGGGCCGTGCGGACCAGCCGGCACTCGTCGAGCACGAGGTCGGTGAGGTCCGCCCCGCTCAGGTCGCCGCCCTCGATCAGCAGGCCGTCGACGCGCCGGTCGGTGCGCAGGGCGTCCGCGTCCGCCGGGGTCAGTCCCTGCGGGTCGACCGGCTGGACGCGCGGCGTGCGCGCGTCCCGGCCGCGTCGTGCCCTCACGCCGCGCCTGCGCTGGGGCGGCGGAGGCGGGGGAGCGGACGCGGTTCCATCCGAGCATCGTCGCCTGCTGCGCTCCGGCTCGCCAGGGCGTACGATGTTGACATGTCACAGAAGCGGATCGGCTTCCTCTCCTTCGGCCACTGGGGCCGGGTGCGGGGCTCGCAGACCCCGACCGCGGCGGACACGCTGCGGCAGACCATCGAGCTGGCGGTCGCGGCCGAGGAGATCGGCATCGACAACGCGTCGGTGCGGGTGCACCACTTCGCGCCGCAGCTGTCGTCGCCCTTCCCGCTGCTGGCGGCGATGGCGGCGCGCACCGGCCGCATCGAGCTGGGCACCGGCGTGATCGACATGCGCTATGAGAACCCGCTGTACATGGCGGAGGAGGCGGCGGTCGCCGACCTGATCTCCGGCGGGCGGCTGCAGCTCGGCGTGAGCCGGGGGTCGCCCGAGCCGGCGCGGAACGGCGCTCACGCCTTCGGCTTCGTGCCGCCGGCGGGCATGAGCGACGCAGACCTGGCCCGTCACAAGATGGAGCTCTTCCTGGCCGCGATCGACGGCGCCGGTGTCGTCGCAGCCGACCCGCGCATGACGGGCTCCGAGCAGCCGCTGGCCGTGCAGCCGCAGTCGCCCGGGCTGCGCGACCGCATCTGGTGGGGCAGCGGCACGCGCGCCAGCGCCCGCTGGGTCGCCGAGCAGGGCCTGAACCTGCAGTCGTCCACGCTGCTGACCGAGGACACGGGCGTGCCCTTCGACCGGCTGCAGGCCGAGCAGATCGCCCTGTTCCGCGACGCGTGGCGGGAGGCGGGGCACGCTCGCGAGCCGCGCGTCTCGGTGAGCCGCAGCGTGATGCCGATCACCTCCGACGTCGACCGCCTGTACTTCGGCGGCGACGTGGACGGCCAGGACCAGGTGGGCTGGCTGGACGGCGGCAACGCCCGCTTCGGCCGCAGCTACGTCGGGGAGCCGGACGTCATCGCCCGGGAGCTGGCGCAGGACGCCGCCGTGCAGGCCGCGGACACCCTGCTGCTCACGGTGCCGAACCAGCTGGGCGTCGAGTACAACGCGCGGCTGCTGGAGACGGTGGCGCGGTACGTCGCGCCCGCGATCGGCTGGGCGCCGCCCGCCGAGCGGAAGGCATCCGCCGCGGTCTGAGCGCCTCTCAGCGGACTCTTGCGCCGGGTCCGGCCGCGGCCCGGCCGGACCCGGTTCCATCGGCGCATGACGTCGACGACCCGCCCTGCACGATCGCTGCTGGCCCTGCCGCCGCTGCTCCTCCTGGCGCTCGCTGGCTGCACCGCGGAGCGGGAGGAGGACGGGGCGACCGCCGCGCCGACCGTCACCGTGACCGCCGCGGCACCGAGCGCCTCGACCGGTGGGACGCCGCGCGCGTCTCCCGCCGCGTCCGGTGAGGCGCTCGCCGCGGTCGCGGCGGCCGCGGAGCGCGCAGCCGGGTCCTCGACGATCGTGTCCGTCGACCAGGACGACGACGGCACCTGGGACGCGGTCGCGGTGGACGCCGACGGCGCGGAGCGCGACCTGCGGCTGTCGGCCGCCGGCGACGTGGTGGCGGGGCCGACGACCGATGACACGGACGCCGCCGACCGCCGCGAGAACCGCGCCCTGGTGGGCGGAGCGCGCACGTCGCTGCAGGATGCGGCGGCGGCCGCGCTCCGGGCCGCGGGCGGCGGACGGCTCACCGAGCTGGCCCTCGACGACGACCGAGGGGCCGTCGTGTGGGAGGCGCAGGTGGAGGGCTCTCCGGACGGCGTGGGGGACGTCTCGGTCGACGCCGACACCGGCCGGGCGACCGCGGGATGACCCGGTCCCGTTCCCGCGTCAGGTGACCGGGCCGGTCCACTTCTCGCCCGGGCCCTTGCCGATGGGGTCCGGGATCGTCGACGCCTCGCGGAAGGCCAGCTGCAGGCTGCGCAGCCCGTCGCGGAGGGGCCGGGCGTGCGAGTCGCTGATCTCCGGCGCCGCGGCGGTGATGAGGCCGGCGAGCGCCTGGATCAGCTTCCGCGCCTCGTCCAGGTCCGTCTGCTGCTCGGGGTCGTCGGCGAGGCCGCACTTCACGGCCGCCGCGCTCATCAGGTGCACGGCGGCGGCGCCGATCACCTCGACGGCCGGCACGTCCGCGATGTCGCGCGTGGCGTCGTCGACCGCGTCGGGGGCGTCCGCCGCCTCCGCCTCGCCGGGCACGTCGCCGTCGTAGGTGAAGCTCATGCCTCCATCCTCCCAGCGCGCAGAGCGGGCGCAGGATCCGTCGTCGCGCGGAGGACGATGAGCCATCCGTGGCCCTCCTTCCGCGGACGCGTCCTCCTCCCGACGACGTTCAGGCCGCGAGGGCGGCGAAGACCGCCGCCTTCACCTCCTCCCAGCGGAACAGCACCTGGTGCCAGGTGACCCGCAGCACGCGGTAGCGGAGCCGTGCCGCGGAGAGGTCGCGCCCCCGGTCCCGCTCGAATGCAGCCGCTTCGTCGTGGAACTCGCGGCCGTCGCACTCCACGATCAGACGACCCTCCACGAGCAGGTCGACCTCTCCGATGCGTGACAGATCGACCAGGGTTTCGACGTGGAGACCCCGCGCCCGCAGGAGGAAGCGCACGATCGTCTCGACGCCCGAATCGGATCGGGGATCGGCCCGCTGCAGCACGGTCCGCAGGTGCGCGGGGATGATCCCCGCGAGCGCCGCCAGGTCCCGTTGGCGCAGATGCCTCGCCCTGAGAGCGGAGTCGAGCACTGCCAGAGCCCGCTCGGGCGGCTGCGAGGCGAATACGTGCGCCGCCATCAGGAGCGGGTCTGCGAGGCGGCTCCGGGAGGTGCCGGCCAGGAGGTCCGGAGCCGTCCAATGGATCGCGACGTCGGCCCGGGCGGTGAGCGGCACGGAGGGATCGTCGGGATCCCGCAGTCGCCCGCATGTTCCCGGCACGGCGAAGTGCAGCCGGTCCGGTCGGCCGGGCGCTCGTCGGAACGATGAATCGGGGTCGGGCGGCGTCCACAGCCCCAGTGCTCGCGAGGCTGTGGTGGCCGTGGCGACGCCCCCGACCCGAGCGGCGCGCAGCACCTGCTCCGGGGTGTCCGGAGTCGCCCAGTGGCCGCGGCGCACGGGCGTGATCGCACCGCGTGCGGCGGCCAGGCGGATGGCGTGGTCCGACTTGCCGAGGGCCCGCAGCTCGCGAGTGGTCCAGAAGCTCATGCGCCCGGATGGTGCTGCACGGGCCGACCCGGTCCCCGTCCGACGCCTCCTGCGTCCGTCGAACACCGAGTCGGGCCCTGGGGAGGAGCGGCGCAGCGGGCGGAGGACAGGATCCGGCGTGGAGGAGGGCTCGCCGTCGAGGGGCCTCCACCGGCGGTCAGGTCCTCCTCCCACCTGCTCGACGGCACCGCGCCTGCGCGTCGGTCCGGCTTCCTGCTACGATGCTGCGGTTCCGGGCCGTGCCCGGCGAGCAAGTGGAGAGATCCCACCTCGTTCCCGCCTCTCAGGCAGGGTGCCGAGGTCCAGCACCTCCCTCCGGAGACGGAGAGATCAGGGGTGCGAATCGCGCACACGTCGACGTCGTCGACCGTGCGCACAGGAATCCTTCTGCCCGTTCGCCGGTTCAGGTCCCTGCGGGACGGCGGACCATCCGCGCGTCCCGGTTACGACCGAACGACTGTGAGGAGCAGCGCATCAGCGATCCCCGTACCAACGACAAGATCCGAGTCCCGGAGGTCCGACTCGTCGGTCCCGCCGGCGAGCAGGTCGGCGTCGTCCCCATCGAGAGCGCCCTGCGGCTGGCCCGTGAGGCGGACCTCGACCTCGTCGAGGTCGCGCCGAACTCCCGTCCCCCGGTGGTCAAGATCATGGACTACGGGAAGTTCAAGTACGAGACGGCGCAGAAGGCCAAGGAAGCGCGTCGCAACCAGGCGAACACGGTCCTGAAGGAGGTCCGTTTCCGGCTGAAGATCGACTCCCACGACTACGAGACCAAGCGCAAGCGCGCCGAGGGCTTCCTGAAGGACGGGGACAAGGTCAAGGCCATGATCCTGTTCCGCGGCCGCGAGCAGTCGCGCCCCGACCAGGGCGTGCGCCTGCTGGCCCGCTTCGCGGAGGACGTCCGCGAGTTCGGGAACGTCGAGTCGAACCCCACGATCGACGGCCGCAACATGGTGATGGTCATCGGCCCCGTGAAGAGCAAGGTCGACGCGAAGGCGGAGCAGAACGCCAAGCGCGCGGCCGCCCGGAACCAGAACGAGGCGGGGCCCGCGGGCGCCGCAGAGACTCCGGCATCCACCGATGCCGAGCAGACCCCGACATCCCAGGAGCAGTGATGCCGAAGCAGAAGACGCACTCCGGTGCCAAGAAGCGGTTCAAGATCACCGGCAGCGGCAAGGTCATGAAGGCCCAGGCCGGCATGCGCCACAACCAGGAGAAGAAGCCCAGCACGCTGACCCGTCGTCTGACGGGTGAGACGCAGGTCGCTCCCGGGCAGGCGAAGCAGATCAAGAAGATGCTCGGCAAGTAGCCCGACGAGACCTGAAGGAGAAGAGACATGGCAAGGGTCAAGCGCGCAGTCAATGCGCACAAGAAGCGTCGGGTCGTCCTCGAGCGCGCCGAGGGCTACCGCGGTCAGCGGTCCCGCCTGTACCGCAAGGCGAAGGAGCAGGTCACCCACTCCCTCGTCTACGCGTACAACGACCGCCGGGCGCGCAAGGGCGACTTCCGCCGCCTCTGGATCCAGCGGATCAACGCGGCCTCCCGCGCGAACGGCCTGACCTACAACCGCCTCATCCAGGGCCTCGGCCTGGCCGGGGTGGAGGTCGACCGCCGCATCCTCGCGGAGCTCGCGGTCAACGAGCCCGCCACCTTCGCGGGCCTCGTGGCCACGGCGAAGGCCGCGCTGCCCGCCGACACCTCGGCGCCCGTCGCGACCGCCTGAGCCGCCCACCCGTGAACGGGCCCGGTCCTCCTCGAGGGCCGGGCCCGTTCCATGTCCAGGAGGACGAATGATCGAGTCGACGAAGAACGCCGCGGTGAAGCGCATCGCGCGCCTGAAGCAGCGCCCGGAGCGCGAGGCGACCGGCCTGGCGCTGCTGGAGGGGCCCCAGGTGGTGCGGGAGGCCGTGGCCCACGCCGCGGAGACGATCGAGGAGCTGTACTTCACCTCGACCGCCTTCGAGCGCCACCCCGAGCTGGCGGAGGCGGCCTCGAAGGCCGGCATCGACGTCGAGTTCGCGAGCGACGCGGCGCTCGCGGCGATGGCCGACACCCGCACGCCGCAGGGCGTGGTCGCCGTGGCGCACCAGACGCCGGTGCGGGTGCGCGACGCGATCGATGCCGAGACCCGGCTGGTGGTCGTGCTGGACGAGGTGCGCGATCCCGGCAACGCCGGGGCCATCATCCGCGCGGCGGACGCCGCGGGCGCCGACGCGGTGATCCTGACGGGCTCCTCCGTCGACGCCTACAACCCGAAGGTCGTCCGCGCCACGACGGGGTCGCTGTTCCACCTGCGCGTGTCGACGGGGGCGAGCCTGCAGGCCGCGGTCGAGGCGGTGCGCGAGGCGGGCCTCGACCTGCTGGCCGCGGACATGCACGGCGAGCCGCTGCCCGGCGTCGAGCTGGGCGGCCGCACCGCCTGGCTGTTCGGCAACGAGGCCCACGGCCTCTCCGCCGAGGCGCGCGCGCTGGCGGGGAGGACCGTCGCGGTGCCGATCTACGGGGCCGCGGAGTCGCTGAACCTGGCGACGGCGGCGTCCGTGTGCCTCTACGCCTCCGCCTTCGCGCAGCGCGCGGGCTGATGCGCGGTTCCGCCCGCGGCCCGCTCGGTGTAAGCAGGAGCGGAGCGGGCGGAACCGCCGCCGAGCCGGGGAGGGCACCGTGTCGAAGTACATGCTGATCATGCGCAGCAGCGGAGCGGCCGAGTCCGCCGCCGACGTCGACATGGACGCGATGATCACGGCGATGGGCCGCTTCAACGAGCAGATGATCGAGGCGGGGGTGCTGCGCGGCGGCGACGGCCTCACCGACGCGGCGCGCGGCAGCGTCGTGCGGTTCACCGCGGACGGCTCGCAGGTCGAGGAGGGCGCCTACGGGGAGCCCTCCGAGCGCTTCAACGGCTTCTGGATCCTGGAGACGGCCACCCGGCAGGAGGCGGTCGACTGGGCGCAGCGGGCGCCGCTCGGCGCCGGCGACGTCCTCGAGGTGCGGCGCATCACCGACGAGACGGACTTCGCCGAGCACGCCGACAACGAGTACCTGCAGAAGGAGAAGGAGTGGCGCGCCGCCGAGTGATCGTCGCGGGACGTCAGCCCTTCGAGATCTCCCGGATCGCCGTCTGCGCCATCCGCTGCATGTAGATCCGCCACAGCGGGCCGATCACCAGGGCCATCACCGGTCGGCGGCCGGGTCGGGCAGCGAACTCCCACGTCCAGCGCAGCACCGAGCCGGTGCCGTCGGGACTCGCGCCCCACTCGCCGCGGACGCCGTGCACCAGCCGGTCGAACACGTCGGTGAACCCGGTGAGCTCGTACGCGAAGCCGTGGCCGGGCGTGAACTCCACGATGGTCTCCCGCACCGAGCCGCCGTCGCCCAGCTGCAGCAGCCTCGTGCGGCCCACCGCGTCCCACGCGCCGGTCTGCCCCTCCACCCGCGTCACGGCCGGGAAGGGGCCCCAGCCGGTGAACATCACGGGCAGCGGGTGCTCGGCCACCAGGGGCAGCACGACCTCGGGCGGCAGCGGGCTGCGGGCGAGGGCGGTCGCCGACGGACCGGTGCGCGGGGCGGAGAAGAGCGGCACGGGTCCTCCGGCGGCAGCCGGCTCCAGTCACGGCCGGTCGTCGGCACGGTAGCGCGCGGGGCGCGCCGGCGCGATCCCCGGTTCAGCGGCCGGCCGCCGCCGCCGACGGGCCCGAGCCGGGCGGTGCGGGCGGTCCGTAGACTCGACCGCCGTGTCGACCGACGTCCAGCTGACCCCCGAGACGGTGGAGCAGGCGGTGGACGCGGCGCTCGCCGCGGTCGCCGGCGCCGGCACCGTCGCCGACCTGAAGGCCGCGCGCATCGCCCACACGGGCGAGAGCAGCGCCCTGGCCCGGCTCAACGCCACCATCCGGGCGCTGCCGAACACGGAGAAGCCGGCGGCGGGGAAGCTGATCGGGCAGGCCCGCGGCCGGGTGAACGGCGCGATCGCGGAGCGCGAGGCCGTGCTGGCGGCGGGGGAGCGGGAGGCGCTGCTCGAGGCCGAGCGCGTGGACGTGACGGCGGCGCCGCTGCGCCGTCCGACCGGTGCCCGCCACCCGCTGACGATCGTGCGCGAGACGGTCGAGGACGTGTTCACCGGCATGGGCTGGGAGATCGCGGAGGGACCCGAGCTCGAGCACGAGTGGTTCAACTTCGACGCCCTGAACATCGATCCCGACCACCCGGCGCGCAGCCCTCAGGACACGCTGTTCGTCGAGCCGCTCGGCGCCCACCTGGTGATGCGCACGCAGACCTCCCCGGTGCAGGTGCGCACGCTCATCGAGCGCGGCGCGCCCGTCTACGTGCTGGCGCCCGGCCGCGTGTACCGCACCGACGAGATTGACGCGACGCACCTGCCGGTCTTCACGCAGTTCGAGGGCCTGGCGATCGACCGCGGGCTCACGATGGCGCACCTGCGCGGCACCCTGGAGCACCTGGCCCGGATCATGTTCGGCGAGGACGCCCGCATCCGGCTGCGCCCCAACTTCTTCCCCTTCACCGAGCCCTCCGCCGAGATGGACGTCTGGCAGCCGAACGCCAAGGGCGGCGCCCGGTGGGTGGAGTGGGGCGGCTGCGGCATGGTGCACCCGAACGTGCTGCGTGCGGCCGGCGTCGACCCGCAGGAGTTCCAGGGGTTCGCCTTCGGGCTCGGCATCGAGCGGACGCTGCAGTTCGCCGAGGGCCTGAACGACATGCGCGACATGATCGAGGGCGACCTGCGGTTCTCCCGCCAGTGGGGCCTGGTGGCCCGATGACCGCCTCCCGTCCTGCGGCCGACGCGCGCCGCCAGACCGTCCCGAGCGGAGACCGCGCATGAGGATCCCCCTGTCCTGGCTGGCCGAGTGGGCGGACCTGCCCGCGGGCTCGACCCCGGAGGCGCTGCACGCCGCGCTGGTGCGCGTGGGCTTCGAGGAGGAGACCGTGCACGGCGGCGACCTCTCCGGCCCCGTGGTGGTCGGCGAGGTGCTGGAGCTGACCCCCGAGCCGCAGAAGAACGGCAAGACCATTCGCTGGTGCTCGGTGCGGGTCGCGCCCGACGGCGAGCGGGCGGCCGACGGCGGGGAGGCGGTGCGCGGCGTGGTCTGCGGCGCCGGCAACTTCCACGTCGGCGACAAGGTGGTGGTGACGCTGCCCGGCACCGTGCTGCCCGGCCCGTTCCCGATCGCCGCGCGACGCACCTACGGGCACGTCTCCGACGGGATGATCGCGTCGGCCCGCGAGCTGGGCCTGCCTGAGGACGTGGCCCCGGCCTCCGCGGCCGGCATCCTGCGGCTGACCGAGCTGGGGCTCGACCCCGAGGTCGGCACGGACGCGATCGCGCTGCTCGGCCTGGACGATGCGGCGGTCGAGGTGAACGTGACGCCCGACCGCGGCTACGCCCTGTCCATCCGCGGCATCGCCCGCGAGTACGGCGCCTCCACCGGCGCCGCCTTCCGCGACCCGGCCGACGCGGTGTCGCCCCCCGGCACGACGGACGACGGCGCGGTCGCCGCGGTGATCGACGACGCGGCGCCGATCCGCGGCCGGGTCGGCGCCTCCGTGTTCGTCACCCGGGTCGTCCGCGGCATCGACCCGGGCGCGCGGACCCCGGACTGGATGGCCGCACGGCTGCGGCTGGCGGGCATCCGCTCCATCTCGCTGCCGGTCGACGTCACGAACTACGTGATGGTCGAGCTGGGGCAGCCGATCCACGGCTACGACCTGGCGGCGCTGTCCGGCGGGCTCGGGGTCCGGCGGGCCGCGGCCGGGGAGCGCCTGACGACGCTGGACGGCGTGGAGCGGGTGCTCGACGCCGAGGACCTGGTGATCACCGACGACTCCGGGCCGATCGGCCTGGCCGGGGTGATGGGCGGCGCGTCGACCGAGCTGTCCGGCGGGACCGTCGACGTGGTCGTCGAGGCCGCGAACTTCGACCCCGTCTCGATCGGCCGCACGGCGCGACGTCACCGGCTGCCGTCGGAGGCGAGCCGGCGCTTCGAGCGCGGCGTGGACCCCGCCGTGGCGCGCGCCGCGGCCCAGCGGGTGGTCGACCTGCTGGTGGAGCACGCCGGGGGCACGGCCGACCCGGGCCAGACCTGGATCGACCGGTCCGTCCCGCCCGCCCCGGTGCTGCTGACCGCGGACGCCGTGCTGCACCGCACCGGCGCGGAGGTCGGCGCGGCCGAGACCCGGCAGGCGCTCGCCGCGCTCGGCTGCGCGGTCGCGGACGACCCGCGGGGCCTGCTGGTGACGCCGCCGACGTGGCGGCGCGACCTGGTCGAGAGCGTCGACCTGGTGGAGGAGGTCGTGCGCGTCGTCGGCTACGACCGCATCCCCTCCGAGCTGCCGGTCGCCCCGCCCGGGCGCGGGCTCACCCGCTCCCAGCGGCTGCACCGCTCCGTCGGCCGAGTGCTCGCGGCGACGGGCGGCGTCGAGATCCAGACCTACCCGCTGGTGTCGGAGGCGGATCAGCAGCGGTTCGCGCCCGGTGCCTCGATGCGCGTCGTCAACCCGCTGGACGCGACCGCGCCGCTGCTGCGGCGCACGCTGGTGCCGGGCCTGCTCGACGCGCTGCGCCGCAACCGCGGCCGCGGCCTCGTCGACGTCGCGCTCTTCGAGATCGGCTCGGTCTTCCTGCCCGCGGACGGGGCGGCCTACGGCACGGCCGAGCTGCCGCCCATCGGCGCCCGGCCCGAGCCGGCGCTGCTCGAGCGGCTGGCGGGCGACCTGCCGCCGCAGCCGCGCCACGTCGGCGTGCTGCTGGCGGGCGACCGCACGCCGCGGCAGCCCGGCCACCCGGCGGAGCCGGTGGACTGGCGGGACGCGGTGGACGCGGCCCGAGCCGTCGCCGCGGCGGTCGGTGCGACCGTCCGCCTGCGGCAGGCGGCCCCCGCGGGCTTCCACCCGACGCGGAGCGCGGAGGTGCTGGTCGGCGACGCGGTGGTCGGCGTCGCCGGCGAGCTGCACCCGGACGCGGTCGCCGACGTGCCCGGCCGGGTCGCGGCCGTCGAGATCGACCTCGAGGCGCTGTTCGCCGCCGCGCCCGCGTCCATCGGCTTCGCACCGATCTCGTCCATGCCGGCCGCGACGCAGGACCTGAGCCTGGTGGTCGCCGCCGCCGTCCCGGCCGACGACGTGCTCCGGGCCGTGGTCGAGGGCGCGGGCGGGCTGCTGGAGCACGCTCTGCTGGTGGACGACTACCGCGGCGCCGGGCTGCCGGACGGCGCCAAGTCGTTGACCTTCGCCCTGCGGTTCCGGGCACCCGACCGCACCCTGACCGCGGCCGATGCGACCGCCGCGAAGCAGGCGGGGGTGGCGCTCGCCGCCGAGCGCCACGGCGCGGGCCTGCGGGAGTAGCGGCCGCGGGAGGGGTCCGGCCGGCGATAGGACCCCTCCGGGGCCGGGGAGGCGCGGTCGGTAGGCTTCCCGGGTGGGGTTCAGGGTGGCGGTGGCCGGCGCGAGCGGCTACGCGGGCGGCGAGGTGCTGCGCCTGCTGGCCGGGCACCCCGACCTCGAGGTCGTCACCGTCACCGGCCACTCCTCCGTCGGCCGCACGATCGGCGAGGTGCAGCCGCACCTGCGGCACCACGCCGACCTGGTGCTGCAGGAGACCTCCGCGGCGGTGCTGGCGGGGCACGACGTCGTGTTCCTGGCACTGCCCCACGGGCAGTCCGGTGCGCTCGCGGCGCAGGTGGCCGACGACGTGCTGGTGGTCGACGCCGGTGCCGACCACCGGCTGGTCGACGAGGCGGACTGGCGGGCCTTCTACCCGGGCGAGTGGCACGGGGCCTGGGCCTACGGCGTGCCCGAGCTGCCGACCGCGGAGGGGAAGCAGCGGCAGCGGCTGACCGGCGCGACGCGCATCGCCGCACCCGGCTGCAACGCCTCCGCCGTCTCGCTCGCCCTCGCACCGGCGATCGCCGAGGGCCTGGCGCTGCCGCACGACCTGGTCGCGGTGCTGGCGGTCGGGCCGTCCGGCGCCGGCCGGTCCTCCCGCCCCGACCTGTCGGCCAGCGAGCTGCTGGGGTCGGCGAACGCGTACGCCGTCGGCGGCACGCACCGCCACGTGCCCGAGATCCTGCAGAACCTCTCGCTGGTGACCGGGGAGCGCGGAACCGTCTCGTTCACCCCGGTGCTCGTGCCCATGGCCCGCGGCATCCTCGCGACCTGCACCGCCCGCCTCGCCCCCGGGATCGAGGAGGCCGCGGTGCGCGCCGCCTACGAGCGCGCCTACGGCGACGAGCGGTTCGTCCGGCTGCTGCCCGCCGGCCGCTTCCCGGCCGTGCAGCACACGACCGGCGCCAACACGCTGCTGCTCGGCCTGGCGGTCGACGCCGCGGCCGGGCGGCTGGTCGTCGTCGCCGCGCTGGACAACCTCGTCAAGGGGACCGCGGGCGCCGCGGTCCAGTCGGCGAACATCGCACTGGGCCTGCCGGAGCAGGCGGGCCTCCCGATCGACGGAGTGGCCCCATGAGCGTGACCGCAGCAGCAGGGTTCGAGGCGGCGGGGGTCGAGGCCGGCCTCCGCTCCGGCGACGGACCCGACCTGGCGCTGGTCGTGAACCGCGGGCCGTCCGCCTCCGCGGCCGTGGTCTTCACGAGCAACCGCTGCACCGCGAACCCGATCATCTGGAGCAAGCAGGTGATCACCGACGGCGTCGTCTCGGCGATCGTCCTGAACTCGGGCGGCGCCAACTGCTACACGGGCATGCGCGGCTTCCAGACGGTGCACGAGACGGCGGAGGCCGCCGGCCGGGCGCTCGACCTCTCGCCCGGCGACGTGCTCGTCTGCTCCACGGGCCTCATCGGCGACCAGCTCGACTCCACGAAGGTGGTGGCCGGCGTCGCGCGGGCGGCGGAGCGGCTGAGCGCGGAGGGCGGCGGCGACGCGGCGCGAGCCATCATGACCACTGACACCCGGCCCAAGCAGGCCGTGCGCACCGGCGACGGGTGGACCGTCGGCGGCATGGCGAAGGGCGCCGGCATGCTCGCGCCCGGGCTCGCGACGATGCTGGTCGTCATCACCACCGACGCCGACCTGGAGTCGGCCGACCTCGACGCCGCGCTGCGCACCGCGACCCGGGTGACCTTCGACCGGCTCGACTCCGACGGCTGCATGTCGACGAACGACCAGGTGTCCCTGCTGGCCTCCGGCGCCTCGGGGACGACCCCCGACCTCGCGGAGTTCACCGCGGCCCTCACCGAGGTGTGCCGCGACCTGGTGCTGCAGCTGCAGGGCGACGCCGAGGGGTCGGCGCACGACGTGACCATCGAGGTGCGGCGGGCGGCGAGCGAGGAGGACGCCGTCGAGGTCGCCCGGGCCGTCGCGCGCAGCAACCTGTTCAAGGCAGCCGTCTTCGGCAACGACCCCAACTGGGGCCGGGTGCTGGCCGCGGTCGGCACCACGTCCGCGGAGTTCGACCCCTTCGGCATCGACGTGGCGATGAACGGCGTGCAGGTGTGCCGCACGGGCCAGCCCGACCAGCCGCGCGAGCTGGTCGACCTGACGGACCGCGCCGTCCACGTCCTGATCGATCTGCACGCCGGGGCCGAGACCGCGACGCTCTGGACGAACGACCTGACGCACGACTACGTGCACGAGAACTCGGCCTACTCCTCGTGACCGGCCTGTCGGACGGCCGGCGGACCGGGTCCGCGGCATGAGCCTGCCCGTCCAGACGACGACGCCCGACGAGGCGGCGGCGAAGGCGGCCGTGCTGATCGAGTCGCTGCCGTGGATCACGCGCTTCTCCGGCCGTGTCGTCGTCGTGAAGTTCGGCGGCAACGCGATGGTCAGTCCCGAGCTCACCGCCGCCTTCGCCGAGGACGTCGTCTTCCTCCGCACGGTCGGGGTGCGCCCCGTCGTCGTGCACGGCGGCGGACCGCAGATCTCCGCGATGCTCACCCGGCTCGGCATCCCGAGCGAGTTCCGCGGGGGCTACCGGGTGACCACCCCCGAGGTGATGGACGTCGTCCGCATGGTGCTGACGGGACAGGTCGGCCGCGACCTGGTCGGCGCCATCAACCTGCACGGTCCGCTGGCCACCGCGATCTCGGGCGAGGACGGCGGGCTCTTCGCCGGCCGGAGGCGCACGGCCCTGGTCGACGGGCGGGAGGTCGACCTGGGTCAGGTCGGCGACGTCGTGCGGGTCGACCCCACCGCCGTGCTCGCGCAGCTGGACGCGGGCGGCATCCCGGTGGTCTCGACCATCGCCCCGGACGAGGACGCGCCGGGGGAGTCGCTGAACGTCAACGCCGACAGCGCCGCCGCCGCGCTCGCCGTCGCGCTCGGCGCGGAGAAGCTGGTCGTGCTCACCGACGTGCCCGGGCTGTACGCCGACTGGCCCGACCGCGCCTCCCTCGTCTCCAGCATCGGTACGGCGGACCTCGCGACGATGCTGCCGTCGCTGGAGTCGGGCATGATCCCCAAGATGACCGCCTGCCTCGAGGCGGTCGAGGGCGGCGTGCCCAAGGCGGCCGTGATCGACGGACGGGTGCCGCACTCCGTCCTGCTCGAGGTGTTCACCGGCAGCGGCATCGGCACGGAGGTGGTCCCGGCATGACGACGACGGAGCAGCAGACCGAGCAGCGGACGGCGCGGCGGCCCTGGCAGGACCGCCACGCGGACGACCTGATGGCCAGCTACGCGCCGCCCCTGCGCCTGCTCGTGCGGGGCGAGGGCTGCTGGGTCTGGGACGACGAGGGCCGGCAGTACCTCGACTTCCTGGGCGGCATCGCCGTCAACTCGCTGGGCCACGGCCACCCCGTGGTGGTCGAGGCGGCCGGCCGCCAGGCGGCGTCGATGGTGCACGTGTCGAACTACTTCGCGACCCCGGCGCAGCTCGATCTCGCGGAGCGGTTGAAGCGCATCACGGGCGCGGGCGACGCGGGGCGCGTCTACTTCGGCAACTCGGGCGCGGAGGCGAACGAGGCGGCCTTCAAGCTGGCGCGCCGCACCGGCCGGCCGCGCATCCTCGCGCTGAAGAACGCGTTCCACGGGCGCACGATGGGCGCCCTGGCACTGACCGGCAAGCCCGCGCTGCAGGCGCCCTTCCTGCCGCTGCCCGCGGGCGTCGAGCACCTGGACTCGACGGTGGAGGCGCTCGAGCAGGCGCTGGGCGACGACGTCGCCGGGCTGATCGTGGAGCCGATCAAGGGCGAGACCGGCGTCGTTCCCCTGCCCGAGGGCTATCTGCAGCGCGCCCGCGAGCTGACCGCCCGGCACGGGGCCCTGCTGATCGTCGACGAGATCCAGACCGGCATCGGCCGCACGGGCGCCTGGTTCGACTTCCAGCACGCGGGCGTCGTGCCCGACGCGATCACGCTGGCCAAGGGCGTCGCGGGCGGCGTGCCGCTGGGCGCGCTCGTCACCTTCGGGGCCGCGAGCGACCTGCTGCAGCGCGGAGACCACGGCAGCACCTTCGGCGGCAACCCGTTCGCCGCCGCCGTCGCGAACGCGGTGCTCGGCGAGATCGAGCGCGCCGACCTGATGGGCAACGCGAGTCGGCGGGGCGCGCAGATCCACGACGCGGTGTCCGCGATCGGGTCGCCGCTGGTGACCGAGGTGCGCGGACGCGGGCTGCTGATCGGCATCGGCACCCTGGAGGGCGCGGCCCCCGCGATCGCGGCGGCCGCGCTGGACGAGGGGCTGATCGTCAACGCGATCAACCCGACCTCGATCCGGCTGGCGCCGCCGCTGATCGTCGGCGACACGGAGGTGTCGGCCTTCGCCGATCGCTTCGAGCGCGCGCTCGCCGTCGCGGCGCGCTAACCGGCGCGGACACGTCGACCGGGCTCGCAGGGTGCGGGCGCAGCATCCCGGGGTGATGCAGCTCCGCCGTCCGCCGCGCCTCACCCGGCGCGGGCTGCTGGTCGCGGGCGCCGGCGCGGTCGCCGCGGCGGCGACCGGGGCCGCGCGCGCCGAACCGGGCCCCGCGGCCCCGGCACCGCGCCTGTTCGTCCTCGGCGACTCCTGGGCGGCGGGCCTGCACGCCGACCCGCAGCGGGCCCTCGGCCAGGTGGCGGCGCGGCTGCTCGGCTGGCCGGTCGAGGTGGACGCGGCCTCGGGCACCGGCTATCTGGCGACGACGGGGTCGGCGGGGTCCTACGCCGACCGGCTGCGCGACGCGGTGCCCGACGACGCGCGCGAGCCCGGCGTCGCGGTGCTGCAGGGCGGCAGCAACGACCACGGGCGCTCGTCCGCCGACCTGCTGGCGGCGGTGCGCGTCACCACGGCCCTCCTCGCGGAGCGGCGCCCCGGCCTCCGGATCGTGATGCTCGGTCCGGGACCCGATCCCGAGCCGGTCACCGCGCAGCAGCGCGCGGTCGACGCCGTGCTGGCGCGGGCGGCGGGGCGGGCCCGCGTGCCCTACCTGTCGATGCTCCGCCAGCACTGGATCCCCGCCGGGCGCGCGGACGCGGTGCTCGACCCGCACCACCACCATCCGACCGTCGCCGGGCAGCGCTACCTGGGCCTGCGGCTGGCCGAGGCGCTGCGGGCGCTGCACCCCGACCTCGCGGTGCCGACGGATTCGTCCCCGCGGACGGGCCGCGCATAGCCTTGGTTCCCCGTCTCCGACCGCGAAGCGAGCCGAATGACCCGCCACCTCCTCCGTGACGACGACCTGAGCCCGGCCGAGCAGGCGGAGGTGCTCGACCTCGCGGTGCGGGTGAAGGCCGACCGCTGGGCGGCGCGACCGCTCGAGGGGCCGCAGACCGTCGCGGTGATCTTCGACAAGTCGTCCACGCGCACGCGGGTCAGCTTCGCCGTCGGCATCGCGGACCTGGGCGGCAGCCCGCTGATCATCTCGACGGCGAACAGCCAGCTGGGCGGCAAGGAGACGCCGTCCGACACGGCCCGCGTGCTGGAGCGGATGGTCGCGGCGATCGTCTGGCGCACCTACGCGCAGTCAGGGCTGCAGGAGATGGCGGCCGGTACGACGGTGCCGGTGGTGAACGCGCTGTCCGACGACTTCCACCCCTGCCAGCTGCTGGCGGACCTGCTGACGATCCGCGAGCACAAGGGCGACCTGGCCGGGCTGACCGTCGCCTTCGTCGGCGACGGGTCGGACAACATGGTCCACAGCTACCTGCTCGCCTGCACCACGGCCGGCATGCACGTGCGCATCGGGTTCCCGGCGGCATACCCGCCCATGCCCGACGTCGTCGAGGACGCCCGCCGCATCGGCGAGGGCACCGGCGGCTCGGTGCTGCTGACCCAGGACCCGGCGGAGGCGGTGCGCGGCGCGGACGTCGTCGTCACCGACACCTGGGTGTCCATGGGGCGGGAGGACGAGAAGGCGGTGCGCGTCGAGGCGCTGTCGCCGTACCAGGTGACCCCGGCGCTGATGGCGGAGGCGGCCGAGGACGCCCTGTTCCTGCACTGCCTGCCCGCCGACCGCGGCTACGAGGTCGCCCCGGGGGTCATCGACGGCCCGCAGAGCGTCATCTGGGACGAGGCGGAGAACCGGCTGCACGCGCAGAAGGCGCTGCTGATCTGGCTGCTCGAGCGGGCCGACGGAGCCGCCGCGTGACCGGGGGAGGCGGGGACGAGCAGCACGGCGGCACGGTCGCGGGCTCGCTCTGGGGCGCTCGCTTCGCCAGCGGCCCCTCCGACGCGCTGAAGGCGCTGTCGAAGTCCACGCACTTCGACTGGGCGCTGGCGCCCTACGACCTGGCCGGGTCGAAGGCGCACGCGGAGGCGCTGGCCGCGGCGGGCCTGCTGACCCCCGAGGACCTCTCGGCGCTGACCGCGGCGCTCGACCGCATCGGGGTCCGCGTGGCGGAGGGGTCCCTGGTCGCGGCGGAGGACGACGAGGACGTGCACGCCGCCCTGGAGCAGGCGCTGCTCGCGGAGGCGGGCCCGCAGCTGGGCGGCCGCCTGCGGGCGGGGCGCAGCCGCAACGACCAGATCGCG
>JAKONM010000153.1 GCA_022701925.1 Microbacteriaceae bacterium | reverse complement strand
GGTCGTCCCACCGGTCCTCCAGCGTGCGGTGCACCGCCGCGGCCGAGGTGGCCGTCCACTGCTCGACCACGAACGACCCGCCGGTCCTGCCGCGCTGGGTCTCCAGCAGTCCGCGGTCGACCAGGCGCCCGATCGCGGCCCGCACGGTCATCCGGCCGACCCCGAGGGAGGACGCGAGGTCCCGCTCCGAGGGCAGCCGGGCGCCCGGCAGGTACTCGCCCACGGCGATGGCGGTCACCAGCCGGTCGGTGACGTCGTCGGCGCGCTGGCGGCCCGGCGGCGAGGCCGTCGCCCCGGCCGCGGCCCTCGCTCCCGTCATGGGGTCCCCTCCCGTTTCGACCACGTTAATTCGCCCGCAATGGTCTTCCGCGGGGACCTTTGCCGCGCCAGAGTGTGCGTCGTGCCGACCACGACCTTCGACGTGCCCTTCCGCGACCTGACCACCTGGGTGCAGGTGACGACCCCCGCGACGCCCCGGGACGGCGCCCTCCCGCTCGTCGTCCTGCACGGCGGTCCGGGGATGGCGCACGACTACCTGCGCAGCCTGACCGCGCTCGCGGACGAGACCGGCCGCACCGTCGTGCTCTACGACCAGGTCGGCTGCGGCCGCAGCAGCCACCGGCCGGACGCGCCGGAGGACTTCTGGACCCCCGACCTGTTCGTCGACGAGTTCCGCACCGTGGTGGCGGCGCTCGGGTTCGACCGCTACCACGTGCTCGGCCAGTCGTGGGGAGGCATGCTCGGCGCCGAGATCGCCGTCACGCGGCCGGAGGGGCTCGCCTCGCTCGCGATCTGCAACTCGCCGGCGTCGATGGAGCTCTGGGTGCAGGGCGCGAACGCGCTGCGGGCGCAGCTGCCCGCCGACGTGCAGCAGGCGCTGGACCGCCACGAGGCCGACGGCACCGTCGACGACCCCGAGTACCTCGACGCCAACCGCGTCTTCTACGAGCGCCACGTGTGCCGCGTCGTCCCCATGCCGCAGGACTTCGTCGACAGCGAGGCGCAGATGGAGGCGGAGCCCACCGTCTACCACACGATGAACGGCGTCAACGAGTTCTTCGTGACGGGCACGATGCGCGACTGGACCGTGATCGACCGCCTCGACGCGGTCGCCGCGCCGACCCTGGTCGTCGCGGGCGAGTTCGACGAGGCGACGCCCGAGACCTGGGCGCCGTTCGTCGAGCGCATCCCCGACGTCGTGAGCCACGTGTTCCCCGGCGCCAGCCACTGCTCGCACCTCGAGCAGCCGGAGGCGTTCCGCGCCCGCGTCGCCGTCTTCCTGGCCGAGCACGACGGCACCGGGGCGCCCGCCGACCCGGACGTCGCCGTGCCCAGCCCCTCCTGAGCCCCCGCCCCTCCGTGCAGAAGGAACCCGCCCATGTCCGCCACCGCTGAGAACCAGCGCACCCTCGAGTCGTTCGGCTACAAGCAGGAGCTGAAGCGGTCGGTCTCGACCGTCGACCTGCTGATCTACGGCCTGATCTTCATGGTGCCGATCGCCCCCTGGGCGATCTTCGGCACGGTCTACAACAGCGCCGCCGGCATGGTGCCGCTCGTCTACCTGATCGGCCTCGTCGCGATGATCTTCACCGCGCTGGCCTACGCGCAGATGGCGAAGTCGTTCCCGCTCGCCGGCAGCGTGTTCTCCTACGTGGGCCGCGGCATCCACCCGACGGTCGGCTTCTTCGCCGGCTGGGCGATCCTGCTCGACTACCTGCTGATCCCGACGCTGCTCTACGTCTTCGCGGCGGAGAGCATGGTCGGCATCTTCCCCGGCTCGGCGCGCTGGGTGTGGGCGCTGGTGTTCGTCGCGATCAACACCGTCGTCAACCTGCTCGGCATCTCCTCGCTGAAGCTGGCGAACCGGATCTTCCTCGCGATCGAGCTGGTCTTCGTCGTGGTCTTCGTGATCATCGCCGCGACCGCGATCAACGGCGGCACGATCCCCGGGGCGGAGTGGAGCACCGACCCGATCTGGACGCCGTCCGAGGTCAGCGGCCCGCTGATCGCCGCCGCCCTGTCCATCGCCGTGCTGTCGTTCCTCGGCTTCGACGGCATCTCGACGCTGGCGGAGGAGTCGACCGGTCGGAAGAACGCGGCGGGCCGGGCGATGATCATCGCCCTGTTCATCGTCGCCACCCTGTTCGTCGTGCAGACCTGGCTCGCCAGCTTGCTCGCCGGAGGGCGCGACGCGTTCCCCGAGGGCGAGGCCGGCAACGCCTTCTTCGACCTGGTCGGTCAGGCCGCGGGCAGCGGCTGGATGACGGCCTTCTTCGCCGTCAACGTGCTGGCGGTCGGCATCGCGAACGCGATGGCGGCGCAGGCGGCCACCTCCCGGCTGCTCTACTCGATGAGCCGCGACCGGCAGCTGCCGGCGTTCCTGTCGAGGATCAGCTCCCGGCAGGTGCCGCAGCTGGCGATCCTGGTCGTGTCGGCGCTGACCCTGGTGCTCGTGCTCTTCTTCGTCGGCCAGATCGCGCTGATCTCGTCGCTCGTGAACTTCGGCGCGCTGTTCGGCTTCTGCCTGCTGCACATCTCGGTGTTCTGGTACTACATCGTGAAGAAGAGGTCGCGGAACTGGCTGCTGCACGGCGTCGTCCCGGTGCTCGGCCTCCTGATCATCGGCTACGTGCTGCTGAACGCCGACGCGGCCGCGAAGATCGGCGGCCTGGTCTGGCTGGCGATCGGCGCGATCGTGTTCGGCATCAACGTGGCCCGGGGCCGGAAGCCGGAGCTCACGATCCGCGAGGACGTGCCGGTGGAGGACCGCGTCCGGTGACCGAGCACTTCCTGTCCAAGGCGCTCGGCCGCCCCGGGTTCGCCGCGGACGCGGAGCCGGTGCTCCGCGTCCGCGCGGGCGACGGCGACACCATCGCCTTCGAGACCGACGAGGCGGTCTACGCCGAGCTGCACGAGACGCACGACCTCGCCGGGCTGCGGGCGCCGATCAACCCGGTGACGGGGCCCGTGTTCGTCGAGGGCGCGCACCCGGGCGACGCGCTGAAGGTCGTGATCCACGAGATCCGGCTGAAGGACCGCGGCTGGTCCGTCAGCCTGCCGGGCACCGGGGCCCTGGCCGGCCCGATGGGCGACGAGGTGTTCACCCGCCGCGTCCCCATCGACGAGGCGGGCGTGCACGTCACCGACCGCCACGTGCTGGCGCCCCGTCCGATGATCGGCTGCATCGGCACGGCTCCGGCCGCGGGGGCGAGCTCGACGATCATGCCCGCGCACCCGCACGGCGGGAACATGGACGTCACCGAGGCCCGGCCCGGCTCGGTCGTCTACCTGCCGGTCCAGGTGGAGGGCGCCCTGCTGTCCGTCGGCGACGTGCACGCGATCATGGCGGAGGGGGAGTCGTCCTTCGTCGCGATCGAGGCCGAGGGCGTCGCCGTGGTCTCGGTCGACGTCGTGCCCGGCCTCCGGCTGCGCGCGCCCCGCATCGAGACCGAGGACGAGTGGATCTTCGTCGGGCTCGGCGACCCGGTGCAGGAGAGCATCCGGCGCGGGTACGAGGACCTCTTCGCCTTCCTGGTGGACGAGCACGGCTTCACCCGTGCGGACGCCTACGCGCTGCTCTCCGCGGCCGGGCACTCGCGGCTGGGCGGCCCCACGGGGTCGTCCGATCCCGACCCGCTGCACCCGTTCGCCGCGGTCGGCGCCGTCACCCTGCACTCGATCGCGAAGTCCCTGCTGCACTGACCCGGGCGTCGGTCGTCCGGGCGTCCCCGCCGCGCAGGCGCGGGGATTCCCGGACGACGGACGCCCTCGCCCCCGACGACGGGGTCGGATGCTCCGAGCCCGCCCCAATAGGGTCGTGGCGTGGTGGTGCGCATCGAGCCGAGCATCCTGTCCGCCGACTTCACGGCCTTCGCGGCGGACATCGCCCGGATCCCGTCCGCCGACCTGGTGCACTGCGACGTGATGGACGGGCACTTCGTACCGAACCTCACCTTCGGGCTCCCCATGGTGCAGCGGCTGGCCGACACGAGCGCGCTGCCGCTCGACGTGCACCTGATGATCGAGGACCCGGACCGCTGGGCGCGCGGCTACGCCGAGGCGGGCGCGCAGGTCGTCACGTTCCACGCCGAGGCGGCCGCCTCGCCGATCGCCACGGCCCGCGCGATCCGCGCCGCCGGGGCTCGGGCCGGCGTCGCCGTGAAGCCCGCCACCGACCTGGACGGCCTGCTGCCCCTGCTCGACGAGTTCGACCAGGTGCTCGTGATGACGGTGGAGCCGGGCTTCGGCGGCCAGGCCTTCCTGCCGTCGTCGCTCGAGCGCATCGCGCGCGTGCGCCGCGCGATCGGCGATCGCGACGTCTGGCTGCAGGTCGACGGGGGGCTCGGCCCCGAGACGATCGCGGACGCCGCGGCGGCCGGCGCCGACACCTTCGTCGCGGGCTCCGCGGTCTTCGGGCAGGACGACCCCGATGCGGCCGTGCAGCGCCTCCGCGCCCTCGCCGGCGGCTGACCGCTCCGCACGCGGATCAGGGGGTGCTCTGCCTGCGGGACGGGGAGGTCCTGATCCGCGGAGGATGCGGGTCGGCGGGCGCCCGCTAGCCTTGGCGCCGTGAAGAGCTTCGACGGCCTGTTCGCCGAGCTGTCCGCCAAGGCCGTGGACCGCCCGGAGGGCTCCGGCACCGTCGCCGAGCTCGACGCCGGCGTGCACGCCATCGGCAAGAAGATCGTCGAGGAGGCGGCCGAGGTCTGGACCGCCGCCGAGTGGGAGAGCGACGACCGCCTCGCGGAGGAGGTCTCGCAGCTGCTGTACCACGTGCAGGTGCTGCTGATCGCGAAGGGCCTGACGCTCGAGGACGTGGGCCGACATCTCTGAGGCCCCGCCTCGTCCCGCACGCCCTCGACCCCGATCAGGACCAGCCATGCCGAACACCGCCCTGCCCGCGACGCGACGAGCCGTCCCGTGCTGAGGATCGCCGTGCCCAACAAGGGCGCCCTCGCCGACACGGCCGCCCAGATGCTCGGGGAGGCCGGCTACCGGCTGCGCCGGGACCCCAAGGAGCTGACCGTCGCCGACCCGGCGAACGACGCGCAGTTCTTCTACCTGCGGCCGCGGGACATCGCCACCTACGTCGGCTCGGGCGCACTCGACGTCGGCATCACCGGCCGCGACCTGCTGCTCGACTCCGGGTCGGCCGCCGTCGAGGTCGCCGAGCTCGACTTCGCCTCCTCCACCTTCCGCTTCGCCGGCCCCGCCGGCCGGTTCCAGGGGCTGGACGACCTGCGCGGCGTGCGCATCGCCACCAGCTACACGGGCCTCGTCGGCGCCTTCCTCGAGCGCGAGGGCGTCGCCGCCGACCTGGTGCACCTGGACGGCGCGGTCGAGACCGCGGTGCGGCTCGGCGTCGCCGACGCGATCGCCGACGTCGTCGAGACGGGTGCGACGCTGCGCGCCCAGGGGCTCGACGTGTTCGGCCCGGTGATCCTGCACTCCACCGCGGTGCTGATCGCGGGCGCCGACCGCGCCGACGGCCTGGACGTGCTGGAGCGCCGGCTGAACGGGGTGCTCGTCGCGCGGCGCTGGGTGATGGTCGACTACGACGTGCCCCGGCGGCTGCTCGAGCAGGCGACGGCGGTGGCGCCCGGCATCGAGTCGCCCACCGTCTCGCCGCTGCACGACCCGGAGTGGGCGGCCGTGCGGGTCATGGTGCCGAGGGCCGAGATGAACCTGGTCATGGACCGCCTGTACGCCCTCGGCGCCCGGGCGATCTACGTGACGCCGATCCACGCGGCGCGGCTCTGATGCCGGCGACGCGCGTCATCCCCTGCCTCGACGTGGCCGCGGGCCGCGTCGTGAAGGGCGTGCGGTTCCAGGGCCTGCAGGACGCGGGCGACCCGGTCGAGCTGGCCGCGCGCTATGCGGAGTCCGGCGCGGACGAGATCACGTTCCTCGACGTCACGGCCACGGTGGAGGCGCGCGGCACGCTGCTCGAGGTCGTGCAGCGCACCGCCGAGCAGGTCTTCGTGCCGCTGACGGTCGGCGGCGGGGTGCGCAGCGCCGACGACGTCGGCCGGCTGCTGCAGGCGGGCGCGGACAAGATCGGCGTGAACTCCGCGGCGCTCGCCCGTCCGGAGCTCGTGGCGGAGATCGCGGACCGCTACGGCGCGCAGGTCTGCGTGCTCTCGCTGGACGTGCTGCACGACCCGCGCAGCCCCTCCGGGTGGTCGGTCACGACGCACGGGGGACGCACCAACACGGGCGTGGACGCGCTCGAGTGGGCCGAGCGGGCGATCTCGCTGGGCGCCGGCGAGCTGCTGCTGAACTCGATCGACGCCGACGGCACGAAGGCCGGCTACGACCTCCGCCTGATCGAGGCGGTGCGCGCGGTCAGCAGCGTGCCCCTGATCGCCTCCGGGGGAGCGGGCGGGCTGGAGCACTTCGCCCCCGCCGTGCAGGCCGGCGCGGACGCGGTGCTGGCCGCCAGCGTCTTCCACCGCGGCCTGCTGACCATCGGGCAGGTGAAGGCCGCCCTCGCGGACGCCGGGGTCGTCGTCCGCTGACGTCCCCGGGCGGGGCCAGGATGGATCCCATGACGGACCCCATCGACCCGCAGAGCGCCCTGGCGCTCGCCCGGTTCGCCGACGACGGGCTGCTGCCCGCGGTGATCCAGGAGGCCGCCACGCGCGACGTCCTCATGGTCGGCTGGATGGACCGCGAGGCGCTGCGCCGCACCCTGACCGAGGGCAGGGTGACCTTCTGGTCGCGGTCGCGCCAGGAGTACTGGCGCAAGGGCGACACCTCCGGCCACGTGCAGCACGTGCGCGCCGCGGCGCTCGACTGCGACGCCGACACGCTGCTGGTGACGGTGGACCAGGTGGGGCCCGCCTGCCACACGGGCGCGCACGCCTGCTTCGAGGTGCACCCGGTCGCGGTGACGGCGGGGGCGGTCGCGTGAGCGCGATGCGCGGCACCACGACCAGGGAGGCGTTCGAGCAGCAGCTGGCGGGCCGCCGGGTCGTGCCGGTCGCCCGGGTGCTCTTCGCGGACAGCGAGACGCCGCTCGGCATCTTCCGCAAGCTGTGCGTCCGGAAGGGCGGTCGCATGCGCCCGGGCGCGTTCCTGCTCGAGTCGGCCGAGCAGGGCGGCATCTGGTCGCGGTACTCCTTCATCGGCGTCGCCGCCTTCGGCGCCCTCACGGAGCAGCGGGGCCGCCCGGTCTGGCAGGACTGGGGCCTGCCGGCGTCCCGCGCCTTCACCGGCGGCATCACGGGGGACTACCTGGAGGCGCTGGACGACCTGCACTCGCAGTGGGCGTCGCCGCCCGTCGAGGGCCTGCCCCCGCTGACCGGCGGGCTCGTGGGCTACATCGGCTGGGACGCCGTGCGGCTCATCGAGCACCTGCCGGACGCGCCGCCGGCGGACTTCGCGCTGCCCGAGATCGGCATGGTGTTCGCGTCGGAGGTGGTGGCCGTCGACCACCTGGAGGGCACCGTGTCGCTCATCGCGACCGTCCTCCACGAGGAGGGCGTGGACGCCGAGCAGGCGTGGGCCGACGCGCAGCGGCGGCTGGACGCCCTCGAGCTGCGCCTGTCCGCTCCCGCGGAGGCGCAGCTGGCGACCGTGGACTTCGGCGTCGCGCCCGAGCCCGCCATGCGCACCGATCGGGCGGACTACCTGGCGAGCGTCGAGCGGGCGAAGGAGCACATCCGCGAGGGGGACGTCTTCCAGGTCGTCGTGGCGCAGCGCTTCGACCTGCCGACGTCGGCGAGCCCGCTCGACGTCTACCGCGTGCTGCGGCAGCTGAACCCCTCCCCGTACATGTACCTGCTGGCCCACGAGCGGCCGGACGGCTCGCCCTTCGCCGTGGTGGGGTCGTCGCCGGAGGCGCTCGTGAAGGTCGAGGACGGGCGCGTCTTCAGCCACCCGATCGCCGGGTCGCGGCCGCGCGGCGCGACGCCCGAGGCGGACGAGGCCTTCGCGGCCGAGCTGCGGGTGGACCACAAGGAGCGCGCCGAGCACCTGATGCTCGTCGACCTGGCGCGCAACGACCTGGCGAAGGTCTGCCTGCCCGGCACCGTCGAGGTGACGGAGTTCATGCGCATCGAGCGGTTCAGCCACATCATGCACATCACGTCGAGCGTCGAGGGGCAGGCGGGACCGGGCGTCGGACCGGTCGACGTGCTGCGCGCCACCTTCCCGGCCGGCACCCTCTCCGGCGCGCCGAAGCCGCGCGCGCTCGAGATCATCGACGCGCTCGAGCCGGCCCGCCGCGGCGTCTACGGCGGGGTGGTGGGCTACTTCGACTTCGCCGGCGACCTGGACCTGGCGATCGCGATCCGCACGGCGGTGATCGCGGACGGCGTGGCCCGGGTGCAGGCCGGCGGCGGCCTCGTCGCCGACTCGGTGCCCGAGGCGGAGTGGGCGGAGAGCTGGAACAAGGCGACCGCGCCGCTCAAGGCCGTCGCCATCGCGGACGCCATGCGTCCGGTCCGCGCCCCGTGACGCCCGCGCGGGAGCGGCTGCTGGTCGTGCTGCTGCTGCTCGTCCTCGGCGGCGCGGCGGTGCTCGTCTCGACCCAGGTGTTCGCGTCGGTCGTGCTCGACGGGCGGCAGCAGCCGCTGGTGGTGCCCGGCTCCCAGGCGGCGCCGGCCCTGGCGCCGATCGGCATCGCGCAGCTGGCCCTGGCGGGCGCGCTCAGCATCGCCGGCCCGGTCGCGCGACGGGTGCTCGGGGCGCTGCTCGTGGTGCTGGGCGCCGCCGTGGTGCTGCTGCTGCTGCCGGTCGTCGCCGACCCGGCGTCCGCCGCGGCCGGTGCCGTGGGGGCGGCCACCGGGGTGACGGACGGCAGCGCCGTCCGCTCGCTCGCCGGCTCCGCCTGGCCCGCCGCAGGGGTGGTGCTGGGCGTCGCAGGGGCGGTCGCCGGCGTCGTGGTGCTGGTGCGCGCCGGCCGCTGGAGCACCGGGGGCCGCCGCTTCCGCCAGCAGGGCGAGGCGCCGGCGCGCGCCGCCGACCCGGTGTCGGAGTGGGACGCCCTCACGCGGGGCGGGGACCCCACGGACGACCCCGGTCGCGGAGGCGGCTCGCCCTAGACTCTGGGCCATGGCGAACATCAGCGACGAGCCCGGTCACGGTTCCTCCCCGGCCGCGTGGACCGCGGTCGTGATCATGCTGGTGGGGGTGGCGATCGGCACCGTCGCGCTGTTCCTCGACGTGCTGCCCGCCGTCCTCCTCGGGGCGGCCCTGATCCCGATCGGCCTCATCGTCGGCGGGGTCATGAAGCGCGTCGGCTACGGCGTCGGGGGCGCTCGGGTCGGGGGCCACCACTGAGCGGCGCGACCACGCTGCGGGGGCTCCTCACCGAGCTGACCGCGGGCTCGGCGGAGGACGCGGCGGTCCGTCAGGCGGACCGGCCGCTGCTCGACGTCGAGCGCGCGGCCCTGGCCGCACCCGCTCCGCTCGACGCCATGGCGGCCCTGGCGAAGGACCCCGCGCGCACCAGGGTGATCGCCGAGGTGAAGCGGGCCAGCCCCTCCCGCGGCGACATCGCCCCCATCGCCGACCCGGCCGCCCTCGCGGCCGCCTACGCGGTCGCGGGCGCGGCCGCCATCAGCGTGCTCACCGAGCAGCGGCGGTTCAAGGGGTCGCTGGCCGACCTCGAGGCGGTGCGCGCCGCGGTCGACGTGCCGGTGCTGCGCAAGGACTTCGTCTCCCTGGAGTACCAGGTGCTGGAGGCCAGGGCCGCGGGCGCGGACCTGGTGCTGCTGATCGTCGCCGCGCTCGACGACGAGCGGCTCGCGGCCCTCCACGCCCTGGTCCGCGACCTGCGGATGACCGCGCTGGTCGAGACCCACGACGAGCGGGAGGTGGACCGGGCGCTCGCCGTCGGGGCCTCCCTCATCGGCGTGAACGCGCGCGACCTCGACACCTTCGAGCTGGACCGGGGGCTGTTCGGCCGCATCGTCGACCGCATCCCGGACGACGTCGTGAAGGTGGCCGAGTCCGCGGTGCGCACGCCCGCGGACGTGGGCGCCTACCGCGCGGCCGGCGCCGACGCGGTCCTGGTGGGGGAGGCCGTGGTCACCGGCGACCCCGCCGCACTGATCCGAGCATTCGAGACGGCGGAAGCATGAGCACCACGATCGCCACCAGTCCCTCCGGGCAGGGCCCATACTTCGGCGAGTACGGCGGCCGGTGGGTGCCGGAACCCCTCGTCGCCGCCCTGGACGAGCTGACCACCACGTGGGAGGCGATGCGCGCCGACCCGGTGTTCCTCGACGAGCTGGCGGCGCTGCACCGCGACTACACGGGGCGTCCGTCGCCGCTGACCGAGGTGCCGCGGTTCGCCGCGCACGCCGGCGAGGCGCGCATCTTCTTGAAGCGCGAGGACCTGAACCACACCGGGTCGCACAAGATCAACAACGTCCTCGGCCAGGCGCTGCTCACCCAGCGGATGGGCAAGACCCGGGTCATCGCGGAGACCGGTGCCGGCCAGCACGGCGTCGCCACCGCGACCGCCTGCGCGCTGCTCGGCCTGGAGTGCGTCATCTACATGGGCCGCGTCGACACCGAGCGGCAGGCCCTCAACGTGGCCCGGATGCGGCTGCTGGGCGCCGAGGTCGTGCCGGTCGACTCCGGCTCGTCCACCCTCAAGGACGCGGTCAACGAGGCGTTCCGCGACTGGGTCGCCAATGTCGACAGCACCCACTACCTGCTCGGCACGGTCGCGGGCTCGCACCCGTTCCCGGTGATGGTCCGCGACTTCCACCGCATCATCGGCGTCGAGGCCCGCCAGCAGGTCCTCGACCTCGTCGGCCGCCTCCCCGACGTCGTCGTGGCC
>JAKONM010000152.1 GCA_022701925.1 Microbacteriaceae bacterium | reverse complement strand
GGTCTTCGACTGGGACGCCATCGGCGAGCAGACCGCCGACATCTACCGATCGCTGCTCTGACGCCAGGGTGCGGCCGCTCGGGCACGCCCTAGGGTTGCAGCATGCCTGTGGTGCTGCAGTTCGACGACGTCTCGCTGACCCGGAACGGCACCACGATCCTGGACCGCGTCTCCTGGTCGGTCGACAGCGCCGAGCGCTGGGTCATCCTGGGCCCGAACGGTGCGGGCAAGACCTCGTTGCTGCAGCTGGCCGCCGCGCAGATGCACCCGAGCCGCGGTCGCGTGACCGTGCTGGAGGCCGAGATCGGGCGCGTGGACGTGTTCGAGGTGCGGCCCCGCATCGGCTTCGCCTCCACCGCGATGGCGCGTCGGATCCCGCCCGCGGAGACGGTGCTCGACGTGGTGCTGACCGCCGCGTACTCCGTCACCGGCCGCTGGAGCGAGCAGTACGAGGACATCGACGTCCGGCGCGCGAACCGCGTGCTGGCCGAGTGGCGGCTGGACCACCTGACCGACCGACGGTTCGGCGACCTGTCGGACGGCGAGCAGAAGCGCGTGCAGATCGCCCGGGCCGTGATGACCGACCCCGAGCTGCTGCTGCTGGACGAGCCGGCCGCCAGCCTGGACCTGGGCGCCCGGGAGGAGCTGCTGCAGCTGCTCGGCGGCTACGCCAGCGCCCCGGCCGCACCCGGCATGGTGATGGTGACCCACCACGTGGAGGAGATCCCCGTGGGCTTCACCCACGCCCTCCTGCTGCGCCGCGGCGCGGTCGTCGCGGCCGGCACGATCGCCGAGACGATCACCGCCGAGCGCATCGGCGAGACGTTCGGGCTGCCGGTGGAGATCACCGAGCGCGACGGCCGCTACGCCGCCCGCGCGACCGTCGGCGGCTGACGCCGGGCGGAGCGGCTCTGCTACCATCGACGGTCGGCCGCTCGCCGGCCCGCCGCGGCACCGCCCGGCCCACTCGCGCTCTCGATGTGAAGAGGATCATCCCGTCATGAAGGCTGGCATCCACCCCCAGTACCGCCCCGTCGTCTTCCGCGACCTCGCGTCCGGTGAGACGTTCCTCACCCGCTCGACGACGGGCAGCGACAAGACGATCGAGCTGGACGGCGTGACCTACCCGGTCATCGACGTCGAGATCTCGTCCGCGTCGCACCCCTTCTACACGGGCAAGCAGCGCATCCTCGACAGCGCCGGCCGGGTCGAGAAGTTCAACCAGCGCTTCAAGAACTTCGGTCGCTGACCAGGAGTCCTCACCGGAACGGGGCGGGTGCGACGCGCACCCGCCCCGTTCCGCATCTCGGCCGGGCGTCGTCCGGACCGCGCCCGGCTCAGGCCGGAGGCAGGCGCCCCTCGGCGTCGAGGTAGACGGTCGTGCCGGTCCGCAGCGCCTCCAGGGCGGCGGCGACCCGTCGGCGTCCCGTCGGCACGTGCGCCTGCGCGGCGTCGGCCGCCGCCACCCACCGCGCCTCGGCGATCTCGTCCGGCGGCAGCACGAAGGCGACGTCGGCCAGCGTCGCGGCGAAGACCGCGTGCGTGCGCTGGCGGTCCGGGGCGACCAGGCGGTGCTCCAGCACGAGCAGGCGGCCCAGGCCGGCGTCGACGCCCAGCTCCTCCCGCACCTCCCGCACCGCGGCCGCGGCGGGCGACTCCAGCCCCTCCACGCCGCCGCCCGGCAGCAGCAGCCCGTCGTCGCGGTAGGCGGGCCGGACCATCAGCACGCGGCCCCGCTCGTCGCGGACCAGCACCGCCGCCGCGCGGGACATCAGCGCCGGTCGCTCAGCGGTGCGGCCAGGCGCCGGACGCGGTGAACCCCGGGTCGCGCTTCTCGCGCATGTAGGCCTGGAAGCGCTCGGCCTGGTCGGCGCACCAGTCCACCTGCGCGGCGTGCAGCTCGGCCGCGGTGATCGACAGCTCGGGGCCGAACCGGCGGGCCATCGCCTGCGCGACGCGGCCCGCCGCGACCGCGTCGGCGCCCGCGTCGTGGGCGTCGAGCAGCTCGACGCCGTAGGCGGCTGCGGCGGCGGCGAGGGTGCGCTTGCCCTTGCGGTAGCGGTCGAGCGCCTTGTCGATCACGAAGGGGTCGACGATCGGCGCCGCGGCCGACAGCGGCGGCACGCCCGCCCGCTGCGCCTCGGCCGTGAGCAGGGTGAGGTCGTAGGGCGCGTTGTAGACCACGAGCGGGAAGCCGCGGTCGAACACGCTGCGGATCACCGCCAGGATCTCCGGCACCACCTGGGCGGGCGGGCGCCCGAACCGCTGCGCCCGCTGCGTCGAGACGCCGTGCACCGCCGTGGCCGCGTCGGGGATCGGCACCCCGGGGTCGACGATCCACTCGTGCCGCTCGACGACCTGCCCGAACTCGTCGAGCACGCCGACGTGCGCGGTGACGATCCGCGCCGTCTCGGTGTCGATCCCCGTCGTCTCCAGGTCGAACACGCCCAGCGCCGCGGCCCAGCCCGGTGCAGGAGCGGGCTCGGCCTGCTCGGCCGTCACCAGCTCCTCCAGCTCGAACAGCGCGGCGTCCGCCCCCATCACGTCCGTCACGGGCCGCACGCTAGGGCGCCCCTCGGACACCCGTCGCCCCGTGCGCAGGACGACGGCCGCGGCCGCGCCGAGCAGCAGCGGCACGAGCGCGTCGCGCAGCGGGGTCCGGGGCATGCGGGCCAGCCTGCCCGGCCTCACCGACAGGCGGACGCGGCCTTCCTAGACTCGGGGCCGATGAAGATCGTGCCCTCCCCGTACGCCACGGCTCTGGCGCGCACCCCCGTCGTCCAGCACGAGACCGTCGTCGACGGCGTCCCCGCCAGCTGGTGGGAGTACGGCGCGCCGGGGGACGGCCCGACGCTGCTGCTCGTCCACGGGTTCCGCGGCGACCACCACGGCCTGGAGCCGGTGATCGCCTTCCTGCCCGGCGTGCACGTCGTCGCGCCCGACCTGCCCGGCTTCGGGCTGTCGTCGCCGCTGCCCGGCGAGCACTCGGTCGACGGCTACGCCCGCTGGGTCGCGGCCTTCGCGACGGCCACCGGGCTGGGGGAGGGGGCGGTCGTGGTGGGCCACTCCTTCGGCACGATCATCGCGGCGAAGGCCCTGGCGGAGGGGCTGCCGGCCGCCCGGGCGATCCTGATCAACCCGATCGCCTCCCCGGCCCTGGCCGGACCCAACGCCCTGGGCACCCGGCTGGCCGCGTTCTACTACCGGCTCGGCGCCCGGCTGCCGGAGCGGGCCGGCACCGCGCTGCTGAACCACCCCCTGATCGTGCGCGGCGCGGGCGCGTTCCTGGCCAAGACGAAGGACCGCGGGCTGCGGCGCTGGATCCACTCGCAGCACGACCGGTACTTCTCCGCGTACCAGGGGCGCCGCGTGGTGCTGGAGGCGTTCACGGCCAGCGTGACCCACGACGTCTCGGAGTGGACGGACGCCCTGCGCCTGCCGGTGCACCTGATCGCCGGCGAGCACGACGACATCACACCGCTGGCCGACGTGCGGGCGCTGGCCGCCGCCCTGCCCGACGCGACCCTGGCGGTGATCCCCGACGTCGGGCACCTGATCCACTACGAGACCCCGCAGCGCGCCGCCTCGGAGGTCGCGGCCGCGGCCGGGGTGCGCTCCGCATGACCCTGCGGCTGGTCGTCGACTGCCGGTACGTGCGGCGCGACGGCCGCCACGACGGCATCAGCCGGTACAGCGCCGGCATCACCGCCGCGCTCGGGCGCATCGTGCCGCTGACGATGCTGATCGACGACGAGCGGCAGCTGGCGCTGCTGCCGGACCTGCCGTGGGTGCGCACGCGACCGCCCGCCCACCCGCTGGAGCCCTTCATCGCGCGGACGGTGAACCGGCTGCGGCCCGACGTCGTGTTCTGCCCGCTGCAGACGAGCGGCTCGTCCGGCCGACGCTACGGGCTGGTGCTCACGCTGCACGACCTCATCTACTACCGCCACCGCACCCCGCCCGCCGAGTTCGCGCCCTGGGTGCGCCTGGCCTGGCGGCTGCTCTACCTGTCCTACGTGCCGCAGCGGCTGCTGCTGCGGCGCGCGGACGAGGTCGTCACCGTCTCCGCGACCGTCGCCGAGGAGATCCGCCGGCACCGGCTGGCGCGCGGGCCCGCCACGGTGGTGCCGAACGCGGCGGACGCGGAGCCGCTGGAGGCCGCGGCGCCCGGGCCGCGCGAGCGCTCGCTGGTCTACATGGGGGCGTTCATCGCGTACAAGGACGTCGCCACCCTGGTGCGCGCGGCCGCGCTGCTGCCGGGCTGGACGCTGCACCTGGCCAGCCGGGTGCCGGCGGGCGACCGCGCGCGGCTCGAGCAGGTCGCCCGCGACGCCGGAGGGGCGGCGCTGGTCTTCCACGACGGCGTCGACGACGCCGAGTACGCCGCACTGCTCGACCGCGCGACCGCCCTGGTGTCCGCCTCCCGCGACGAGGGCTTCGGCATCCCCGTCGTGGAGGCGTTCAGCCGCGGCGTGCCCGTCGTGCTGACCGACATCCCGATCTTCCGCGAGGTCGGCGGCGACGCGGCGCTCTATGCGCCCGCGGGCGACGCCGGCGCGTTCGCCGCGGCCGTGCGGTCGCTCGAGGCGCCGGGGGAGTGGCGGCGGCGGTCCGCCGCGGCGCTGCAGCAGGTGCGGCGCTTCAGCTGGGACGAGTCCGCGCGGCGGCTGCTGCCCGTGCTCGAGCGCGTGGCGGCCGCCCGGCGGCGCAGCGCCTGAGGGCCGCGCACCGGGGCGTCAGTCGTCGGTGTCGACCGGCTCCTCGGCGGGCAGCAGCGCGTCGCTCCAGGCCCGGCCCGCCGAGCTGACGAGGCGCAGGCGGCCGTCCTCGACCCGGAACACGTGGTCCGAGCCGTTGTCGATGCGCCCTCCGTGCTCCGGCCAGGCCCGCCGGGTGAGGTGCCGCACGAGCGACCCGATGACGCCGCCGTGGGAGACGACGAGCACCCGCTGCCCGGGGTAGCGGTCGGCGAGCCGCAGCAGCGCCGGCTCGACGCGCTCGACGGTGGCCCGACGGCTCTCCCGCGCGACCAGCCTGCCCGCGAAGGCGGCGTCGATCTGCTCGCCGGTCATGCCCTCGGCCCCGCCGTAGTCGCGCTCGACCAGGTCGTCGATCAGCTCGACGTCGGCGCCGTCCAGCTCGTCGGCGATGATGCGCGCGGTCTCCGCGGCGCGGGACAGCGGGCTGGCGACGACGGCGTCGAACGCGCCGTCGGACAGCCGGCGGCCCGTGGCACGGGCCTGCTCGCGGCCCGTGTCGTTCAGCGGGATGTCCGAGCGGCCCTGCACGCGGCCGATGCGGTTCCACTCGGTCTCGCCGTGGCGCACCAGCACGAGGTCGGTCATGGTCTCCATCCGTAGTCGGCGGGCGGCGCCCGGGGGAGTGTACTGGCGCCCTCGCGGACGAACGCCGGGGCGGCCCGTCAGGCGCGGCCGAGCGCGCGGTCGACGACGCGCCCCGCCTGCTCCGCCGGCACGCCCAGCGCGCGGGCCCGCTCCGCGTAGGCGGCGGCCGCCTCCTCCAGGCCCCGCAGCGCCTCGTCCGGCGACCACGCGACCACGGTGCCGTTGCGGCCGCGGGTCTCGACCAGCCCCTCCGCCTCCAGCCGCTTGATCGCGCGGGCGACCGTGTTCGGCGCGAGCCCGGACTGCTCGGCGAGGGCGCGCACGGTCGGCAGGCGGGTGCCGGCGACGAGCCCGCCGCTCAGGATGTGGTCGGCCAGCTGCGCGCGGGCCTGCTCGAACGGCGGCACGGAGGAGGCGGGGTCGATCTCGATCACCGGTCGATCCTGCCGCGGCGGATCGGCGGACGGCGTCGGGTCAGGGGGCGAGGCGGTCGCGGAGGGCCGTCAGGAACTCCGTCGTGCCCCCGTCGATCTTCAGCGTGGCGACGCGGTCGGCCTTCGTCTCGCCGCGGTTCACGACGACGATCGGCACCTTGCGGCGCCTGGCCTGCTCGATCAGGCGGATGCCGCTGTTCACGGCGAGCGACGAGCCGACGACCAGCAGGGCGTCGGCCCGCTTCACGATCGCGGCCGCCTCCGTGAAGCGCTCGCGGGGCACGAACTCCCCGAAGAACACCACCTCCGGCTTCAGCACGCCGCCGCAGACGGTGCAGTCCGGCACGACGAAGCCCGACACGTCCCCGACGTCGGCGTCGCCGTCCGGGTTGAGGGCGGAGGAGCCCGCGCCGGTGAACCACGGGTTCGCCGCCTCGATGCGCTCGGCCACGGACGCGCGGGCGAACAGCTGCCCGCAGGTCAGGCAGACCACGCGGTCGACCGAGCCGTGCACCTCCACCACGTGGCGGCTGCCGGCCCGGCCGTGCAGGCCGTCGACGTTCTGCGTGACGACGCCGAGCAGCCGGCCCGCGCGCTCCAGGTCGGCGAGCGCCACGTGCCCGGCGTTCGGCCTGGCGCCGGTGAAGCGCGGCCAGCCCAGGTAGCTGCCGGCCCAGTAGCGCTGCTGGAACGACTCGCCGGAGAGGAACTGCTGGATGGTCATCGGCGTGCGCTTCGGCGCGCCCCGGCCCCGGTAGTCGGGGATGCCGGAGTCGGTGCTGACGCCCGCACCGGTCAGCACCGCGAAGCGGCCCGCCAGCTGCGCGACGGCCTCGTCGAGGGGCGACGACCGCTCCGCCGCGACCGCGACCGCGTCCCCGCCCATAGCCTGGAAGCGTAACCGGGCGGAGGGCGTGCGATGCGGGTGGTGCCCCTGGACGGGACGGGCCTCGCGGACTCCGCGCTGGACGACTTCACGCGGCTGACCGACGTGGCGCTGCGGCGCCGCCTGGAGCCCGCCGGCGGGCTGTACCTGGCCGAGTCGACGAAGGTGATCGAGCGGGCGCTCGCGGCGGGCCACCGCCCGCGCGCCGTGCTGACGCGGCCCGAGTGGCTGCCCGTGCTGGAGCCGCTGCTGGCGGGCTTCCCCGACGTGCCGGTGCACGTGGGCGACGCGGCGGAGCTGGAGGGGCTGACCGGGTTCCACCTGCATCGCGGCGCGCTGGCCAGCATGCACCGGCCCGCGCTGCCCGACCCCGCCGACCTGCTGCGCGACGCCCGCCGGGTCGTGGTGCTGGAGGACGTGGTGGACCACACGAACGTCGGAGCGGTGTTCCGCAGCGCCGCCGCGCTCGGCGTGGACGCCGTGCTCGTCACCCCGCGGTGCGCCGACCCGCTGTACCGGCGCAGCGTGCGGGTGAGCATGGGCACGGTGCTGCAGGTGCCCTGGACACGGCTGCCGGAGTGGCGGCAGGCCGGCCCGCTGCTCCGGGACGCCGGGTTCACCACCGCCGCGCTGGCGCTGCGGGACGACGCGCTCACCCTCGACGCGCTCGTGGCGGACCCGCCCGAGCGGCTCGCGCTGGTGCTGGGCACCGAGGGCGACGGGCTGAGCCGCGGGGCGCTGCACGCCGCCGACGTGGCGGTCACCATCCCCATGGCGCACGGCGTCGACTCCCTGAACGTGGCGGCCGCCGCGGCCGTCGCGATCTGGGCGGTCCGGCCGCGCTGACGACACCCCGCCCCCGGACGGGGGCGGCTTCGACGCCCCGCCTACACTGCCCGGGTGCCGCGGGAGACGCCGAACTACGCCCGCCGCAGGGCGCTCGTGGCG
>JAKONM010000129.1 GCA_022701925.1 Microbacteriaceae bacterium | reverse complement strand
CGGAACGGGGGCCAGCTGGAACGGGTCGCCGAACAGCACGACCTGCACGCCCCCGAACGGGTCACGCCGCCCCCGCGCCTCCTTGAGGGCCCGGTCGATGCCGTCCAGCAGGTCGGCGCTCACCATCGAGATCTCGTCGATGATCAGCACGTCCATCGCCTGCAGCAGCTTGCGCAGCTCGCGGTCCTGGTACAGCTTCGAGGTGCCGATCAGGCCGACCGGCAGGCGCAGCAGCGAGTGGATGGTCTGCCCGCCCACGTTCAGCGCCGCCACCCCGGTCGGCGCGCAGACGGCGACCTTGCGGTGCTCGGAGGCGACGATCCGGTGCAGCACCGTCGACTTGCCGGTGCCGGCCCGTCCGGTGACGAGCAGCGGCGTGGGATCGTCCCCGCCGACCGCGTCGACGACGGCCTGCTGGGCGGGGGTGAGCGAGACCTCGAGGGCCCCGATCACGCTCCCCTGCTCCCGAGGCGCTCCAGCATCGCGTTGTAGGCGCGCAGGTCAGCGTCCCCGGTGCGCTCGGCCGTGCGGTCGCCGCGCTTCGCCTCGCGGTCGTCGCTGCGCGCCCAGCTCACCGCGACGACGACGGCGAGCACCAGCGTCGGGATCTCCCCCACGCTCCACATGACGCCGCCGCCGGCCTGCTGGTCGGCCAGCGCGCTCGTGCCCCAGCCCATGGCGCCGTACCAGTCGGCCAGCAGCAGCCCGTCGCCCAGGATCAGGGCCAGCCCGAAGAAGGCGTGGAACGCCATCGTGGCCAGCAGGATCAGCAGCCGGATCGGGTACGGGAACCGGAACGGCACGGGGTCGGGCCCGACCATCGACAGCACGAACAGGTAGCCGGTGATCAGGAAGTGCACGGTCATCCACTCGTGCCCGATGTGGTCCGTGGTGGCCCAGCGGAACACGGGGGAGAAGTAGAAGACCACCAGGGACCCGGCGAAGAGCACGGCCGCCACCAGCGGGTTGGTCAGCACGGTCGAGACGCGCGAGTGCACCCCGATCAGGATCCACTCCCGGCCGCCGCGGGTGCCGTCCTGGCGCTTGCGCACCGCCCGCAGCGCCAGGGTGATCGGCGCCGCCGGCACGAGCAGCAGCGGCACCAGCATCGTCAGAGCCATGTGGGCCAGCATGTGCGCGCTGAACAGCACCTCCTGGTACCGGTTCAGGCCGCCGTTCGTGATCCAGAACAGCACCGCCAGGCCGGCCAGCCAGCTGATCGTGCGCGCCACCGGCCACGCGTCGCCGCGCTGCCGCAGCCGCCGCACCCCCGCGACGTAGAGCGCCGCCAGGATCCCGCACGCCAGGACCCACAGGGGGTCGAACCGCCACTGCGTCATCAGGGTGGTCGCGTCGAAGGCCGGGGGCAGCGGCGCGCCCGTCAGGATCTCGGCCGGGGTGGTGACGGGCTGGATCGTCTGCTCCGGCGGAGCGGTGGCGCTCAGGCCCGCCGCGAACCCGGCGGCCGTGCCCAGCACCAGCAGCTCCACCGCCACCAGGCGCAGGAACGGCGCCCGTCCCGACCCGGACGCGATGCGGGGGATCACGACCTGCCGGTGCAGCGCGCCGATCGCCCCGGCGGCGATCAGCGTGGCGCTCTTCACCAGGATCAGCTGCCCGTAGGGCGACAGCAGCCCGGCGGGGTCGGGCACGCGGATCGCGGCGGAGACCACGCCGGACAGCCCGACCACGACGAAGCACAGCAGCGCGATGAAGGAGTAGCGGGATGCGAGATCGGCCAGCGCCTGCCCGCGCATCGTGCGGCCCAGGACGAACAGCACCGCCAGGCCGCCCAGCCAGCCCGCCGCCCCGACGATGTGCAGCCCCAGCGCGACGACCGCCGTGCCGTGGTCCCCGGGCGCGTTGGACGCGTGCCCCTGCAGCGCGGAGGGGACCAGCGCCCCGACGGTCGCGGCGACCATCAGCAGGACGCCGGTGTGCGAACGGATCGTGATCAGCAGGGTCGTCAGCAGCGCGGCGGCGACGACGCCGGCCAGCTGGATGCGTCCCAGCTCGAAGTCGGAGATGAACGCGACGAGGTTCGGGCCGAACGACGGGTCGCCGATCGGGGGGCCGTTCTCGACGAACAGCAGGAACAGGCTGGCCGCGCCGGCGACGGTCCAGACGCCCGCCGCCGCGCCGGCGCCGTCGAGCAGGCGGCCCCACCGGGGGTCCGAGGGCTTCAGCGCGAACGCGGCCAGCAGCACGGCGCCCAGGGTGGCGCTCGCGGACAGGGTGATGAGCAGCTCGGCGATCGGCCGACCGAAGCGGATGAGCGCGCCCGGATCGCGGGTCGCGAGCGGCGCCGCCCCTCCGCCGATCGCCAGGGAGGCGAAGAGGGCGACCAGCGCGACCAGCACGACCAGGGCGGGCCAGGCGAGCCGAGCGGCGCGGGATCCGGTGGCCGGTCCCCTCGAGGGACCGCCCGTCGCGGCGGGGCGGAGGGCGGAGGGTCGGGTGGTCACCATCGTCCTCCCGAGGGTACGCGCGCCCCGGGAGCGGCGATGCCCCGATCAGGGCCCGGAACGGCGGAAGCGCCCGCCCTCCGTCTGATGGAGGTCGGGCGCTTCCGAAGCGCAGGGCGTCGACTACTTGACGGCGGCCTTCAGCTTGCTGCCGGCGCTGATCTTGACCGACTTCGACGCGGCGATCTCGAGGGGCTCGCCGGTCTGCGGGTTGCGGCCGGTGCGGGCGGCGCGCTCGGTCTGCTCGACCGCGAGCCAGCCCGGGATCGTGACCTTCTTGCCGTCGGCGACCGACTTGGCCAGCGTGGAGAAGAGCGCGTCCAGCACGCCGTTCACGGTGCTCTGGCTCTGGTCGGACTCGGTCGCGATCGCTGCGACCAGGTCCGTGCGGTTCACGGTGTTGTCTGCCATGTGGTCGTCCTCCTCGTGTCGGACGGGTCGGCCGCGTGACGCGGCGGGGTGTGTCTGGCGGTGGGGTTCGCTGGAGCCCGGCACGTGGCCGGGCTTCAGGAACCTACCAGGATGACTTGGTGATGCCCGGGAGCTCTCCGCGATGGGCCATGTCGCGGAAGCGCACCCGCGAGATGCCGAACTTGGAGAGGTTGCCGCGGGGGCGCCCGTCGACCGCGTCGCGGTTGCGCAGGCGCACCGGGGAGGCGTTGCGCGGCAGCTTCTGCAGCGCCACGCGGGCCTCCTCGCGGGACTCGTCGGTGCCGGCCGGGTCGACGAGCTGCTTCTTCAGCGCGAGACGCTTCTCGCGGTACCGCTCGACGATCACGGCGCGCTGGTCGTTGCGCGCGATCTTGCTCTTCTTCGCCATTGCTGCTCCTAGCGCTCTTCGCGGAAGTCGACGTGCTTGCGCACCACGGGGTCGTACTTCTTCAGCACGATGCGGTCGGGGTTGTTGCGGCGGTTCTTGCGGGTCACGTACGTGTACCCGGTGCCCGCCGTGGACTTCAGCTTGATGATCGGACGGACGTCCTGCTGCTTCGCCATCTCAGATCTTCTCCCCACGCGCGAGCAGGCCCGCGACGACGCTCTCGATGCCGCGGGCGTCGATGACCTTGATGCCCTTGGCCGAGACGGTCAGGGTGACGCTGCGCTTCAGCGACGGCACGAAGTACGTCTTCTTCTGCACGTTGATGTCGAACCGGCGACGGTTGCGCCGGTGCGAGTGCGAGATGCTGTTGCCGAAGCCGGGACCGGCTCCGGTCACCTGGCAGAC
>JAKONM010000114.1 GCA_022701925.1 Microbacteriaceae bacterium | reverse complement strand
CTGCAGGAACAGCTGCAGGAGTACATCGCCGACACCGAGCAACGACGCGCTCGGCTGGCGGAGCATCTGGCGATGGCGGACGAGTTCCTCGGACTGCTCAGGGCCCGCTGACCCGGTGGTTCCCGTTGGCCGGCGTCCTCCTCGCTCGGGCGCGCATTCCCGGGTGGACGCGGTGCGCGGTGAGGACGGTCGTGAGCCGTCCAGCGCCGGCCGGTCTGACGGCCGACCCCGACCGGGAAGGACTCGGGCCGGCGGGTCAGGGCGGTGACCGCGAAGGCCGCTCCCACGCCGGTGTCAGGCCGGGCGGCTCACGGCGGCACGGGCCGGGCCGGTGCTCCGGCGGACGACGAGGGTGCTGGCGTGCAGGTGGGAGCGGTGCGGGTCGAGGCCGGGTGCGAGCCCGGCGAGGAGCATGTCGACGGCGGCGGCGCCCATCTCCGCCGGGCGGATCCGCACGGTCGTCAGGTCCTCCTCGAGGGCCTCGGGCTGGTCGTTGAAGCCGACGACCGAGAGGTCGCGCCCGGGCTGCAGGTCGACGTCGCACGCGGCCTCGAGCACGCCGAGCGCGATGTCGTCGGTCACCGCGAACACCGCGGTGGGGCGATTCGGGGCCTCGAGCACCTGACGCGCGGCCCGGTAGGCGGCGGTCCGGTTCAGGCCGTGCTCGACGACGAGCGGTTCGAGGCCGCCGGCCTCCATGGCGAGCTGGTAGCCCTTCGCCCGCCGTCGGAGGATCAGGTGCCCCGCCAGGTGCTCCATCGACGCGGTGAAGTGCGCGATGCGGGTGTGCCCGAGACCGCGCAGGTGCTCCGTCGCGCTGCGGGCGGCGGTCAGGTCGTCGATCATCACGGTGGGGAAGCCGAGCGCGCTGCCCCCGACGAGCACCAGCGGGCGCTCCCACGACGTCTCCACGGTCTGCGCTCCTGCGCGGTAGCGGAAGCCTCCCGCGATCGCTCCGATGACATCCGGGTCGCGGAAGTCCGCCTGGATCGCTGCGGTCGCGACCGCGGTCGAGTCGTCCGAGAGCGCGATCCGGTGGACGCGCGGTTCGTGGCCGGCGGCCCGGATGCGCTGCTCCGCGCCGCGCGTGATCTCGAGGAAGTACCACCGGTCGATGTCCGGGACCGCGATCGACACCACACCCATGGCACACCTCTTCCGTCGTTGCGCCTCGGCATCACGCTTCGCAGGCGCACTGCCTGCCCGGGACAGCGACTCCGGCCGACGCTAGCCCGCCGTCGGCCGTTCGGCACGGAACGCCCCGGCGTTCCGGCCTGGTCCGGCTTCGCCGCAGGAGGCGGACGAGCCGGCAGCGTCAGGCCTCCGCGGCCCCTGATGTCCGAGTTCGACGAGGCCGGTCTTCGGCGCGGGAGTCAGACCGTGGTGTCGATCACGAGGTCGGCTCGTCCTCGGGCGCCATCGGCTGCGAAGAACGCCTGCTCCTCGAGCATCCACCGCTGCCAGAGCGCCCGGTGGGACTCCCCGTCGCGCATCAGGCCCCGAGCGAGTCGCAGGTCGGCGTCGGGCGCCTCGACCCAGAGCCGGCAGGCCAGCCGGTCCGCGATCGCCCGCCGGGTGCAGGTGACCCCTTCGAGCACCACCACCGGCGCCCACGGCACCGTGCGCCACTCGCCGAGGCCGTCGCCGAACTCGTCACCGACCCAGTCCCGGGCCTGGTAGCGCGCGTCGCGGCCTGCCAGCAGCGGTTGCAGCACCTGCTCGTCGAACCTCGGCCACCACGCGCCGAAGCGCTGCCAGGTGACGAAGTCGTCGATCTTGATCAGCGGCGCTCCGAGGTGCGCGGCCACCGGGCGCGCGAGGGTGCTCTTGCCGGACCCGGACGGCCCGTCGATCGCGACCAGACGGGGAGTCGCGCTCGCTGCGGCGAGGCGCTCGTCGACGGTTCGGAGGACGACGTCCAGATGGGGCTGCACGTCGTCGATCCTGGCCCGCCATCATTGGCGGTGATCACGGCGCCGGCAGGTCGCCCCGAGGAGATGGCCGGAGGTCCCGATGGCAGGCGGACTGGTCGCACTGCTGGACGACGTCGCGGTGCTCGCGAAGCTGGCTGCGGCGTCGGTGGACGACGTGGGCGCGGCGGCGGCGCGGGCGAGCGTCAAGGCCGCCGGCGTGGTCGTCGACGACACCGCCGTCACCCCGCGTTACGTGCAGGGCCTCGCCGCGGCGCGCGAGCTGCCGATCATCCGCAGGATCGCGGTCGGGTCGCTGCGCAACAAGCTGCTGATCATCCTTCCGGCGGTGCTGGTGCTGTCGCAGCTGCTGCCGGCGGCGCTCACGCCGATCCTGATGGCCGGGGGCGTCTACCTCTGCTTCGAGGGCGCGGAGAAGATCTGGGAGAAGGTCTCGGGCCACGGCCACGCGGAGGCACCCGCCGCCGTCCCGGGGGCCGATGCGGAGAAGACCGTGGTCCGCGGGGCCGTCCGCACCGATTTCATCCTGTCCGCGGAGATCATGGTGATCGCGCTGAACGAGGTGGCGGACGAGCCGCTCCTCTTCCGGGCGATCAGCCTCGTCGTCGTGGCGATCGGGATCACGCTGCTGGTCTACGGAGCGGTCGGACTCATCGTGAAGATGGACGACATCGGACTCGCGATGACGCGGCGCCGCCCGGACGCCGTGAAGGCGATCGGGCGGGGCCTCGTCGTCGGGATGCCCCGGCTGCTGGCCGTGCTCGCGACCGTCGGCATCGCCGCGATGCTGTGGGTCGGCGGCCACATCCTCCTCGTCGGCGCGGACGAGCTGGGACTGCATGCGCCCTACGCGCTCGTCCACCACGCGGAGGAAGCGGTCGGCGGAGGGGTCCTGGGCTGGCTGGTGAACACCGGTGCGTCGGCCGTGGTCGGCCTCGTCGTCGGTGCCGTCGTCGTGCTGGTCGTCAGCCTGGTGTCGAAGCTGCGGTCGAGCCGGCGCCCGGCCTCCCACTGACGGCTCGTCGCCCGAATGCGGCGAGGAGCCGCGCCCCTGTTCCGGCCCGCCATCAGGCCGACTGCACCGGCTGCTGGTCCGGCGTGAAGATGTGTTCGATGGAGGTGTCGAAGAGCGCCGCGATGCGGAACGCCAGCGGGAGGCTGGGGTCGTACCTGCCGGTCTCGAGGGCGTTCACCGTCTGCCGGGAGACGTCGAGGGCATCCGCCAGCCGGGCCTGGGTCCAGCCCTTCGCCTCGCGACGGGCGCGCAGGTCGTTCTTCATCGAACCCGCTGCACGAGGCTCGTGGCGAGCCACGCGAGCATGCCGGCGCCGTAGATCCACCAGGGCCCGCCGATGACCGAGAGACCGAAGGGCTCGAGCAGCCCCAGGGCGACGGCCGAGAGCATCGCGACCACGAAGCCGATGCTCAACCCCTCCAGGGTCTGCAGCCGCTGACGCTCGTCGATGCGGCGCAGATGCCGCACGACGGCCACCGCGACCCAGCCGATGGCGATCGCGGGGGCGAGGGCGAGCAGCCACCGCGCGGGGCCGGGGGCAGCGGCGGGCGCGAAGGCGAGGGCCAGCCCCAGCAGCGCGACGTAGGCGACCATGCCGATCGCGAACTCCACGAGGTACGCGCGGGTCCTGCGCCGGTCGCCGGCTGAGCGGGTGTCAAGGCTGCTTGTCATTTCTCCAGGATGCGCTCGCCGCGACCTCATGTCAAGGGAGCTTGTCCTCGCGTCCGGTACTCGAGCACGCTGAGGTTTCTGCGACCTCGGCGTGAACGACGGCCTCGTGGCGCAGCGCGCACCGGCCACGCGGCATGTCGCGCCTGCGCCTGCGAACAGATCCGGTGCCGGAACTGCGCCACGCGCGGTGGTGCGGGAACCGATCGGGCGGTGGCGGACACTTCCTTCTCATGGAGGCCGACGACGCCGAGGTCTGGGCGCGCGCGATCCCGGGCGACGGGGAGTCGTTCGGCGTGGTCTTCGACCGCCACCGCGACCGGGTGCGGCGGCATCTCACGCGGCTGCTGGAGTCGCCGCAGGACGTGGAGGACGCGGTGGCGGTCGTGTTCCTGGAGGCGTGGCGGCGCCGGGCCTCGGTGCGGCTCGTGCAGGGCTCGGTGCTGCCGTGGCTGCTGGTCACCGCGACCTACACGGCGAACAACGTGCGGCGCAGCACCCGGCGCTACCGCGTGCTGCTCGATCGGCTGCCGCGGCCCGAGCTCGAGATGGAGCAGGCGGCGGCGCTGGAGGAGTCGGACGTGGGCACCGCCCTGCGGCGGCTGTCGCAGGCGGACCAGCAGATCCTGACGCTGTGCGTGCTGGAGGAGTGGTCGGAGCGCGACGCGGCCGAGGCGCTGCGGGTGCGCCCGGGCACCGTGAAGTCGCGGCTGCACCGGGCGAAGAAGCGGTTGGCGGACCAGTTCGAGATCCTGACCGCCGCCGGGAGCGAGGTGCGGCATGTCGTCTGACCAGCAGATGTCCGCGCGCGACGCCGCGCTGCGCCGCCTGCTCGTGGAGCGCGCGGATGCGGACGGCCGGCGGCAGGGTGCGCGGAACACGTCGACTCCGCCCTCGTTCGTCCGAGCGCCCGGCCGGTTCCGCGTCGCGGCGGTCACCGGGGCCGTGCTGGTGGCGGTCGTCGCCGGCTCGGCGCTCGTGCTCGATGCGGTGCACGTCCCGCCCTCCGGCACCTCCCCGTCGCGCGTGGCACCGGTGCCCGCGCGCTCGACCGCCGCGCCTCCGACCCGCACGCCGCCCCCGGACGCCTCCGCGCCGTCGGTCGCCGGGCTGATCGCGAAGCGCGGCGCCCAGCCGCGCACGCGGGCGCAGCTGCACGCCTTCGTGCAGGCGGACCCGGTCCTCGCGGGGAACTCGATCTGGGAGGAGCAGGCCTGGTTGAAGATCGGGTGCATGGCCGAGGAGGGCTTCCTCTACGACCCGATCACCGAGGCCGACCGCGACGGATCCAGCACCGGGGACGACGGGCTGACCCCGGCGCAGGCGGTGGCGTTCCAGGTGGCGCTCTACGGGCCGCAGACGGACGAGCCCTACGACTGGCGGACGGCGGGCTGCGACGGCCTGGCGGTGCACGAGACCGGTCAGGACCACGCGAACTGACCGCCCGCGGCGGGGAACCGATCCGCGCCGCCCGGACACTTCATCGATGAGGGGCCGGGTCGACGGGATCGGGCCGACGGGGGAGGGGAGCACGTCATGAGGCGGAGCATTCGAGCGGCCTTCGGGGCCTGCGGGGCACTGCTGCTGGTCGCGGGGATCGCGACACCGGTCTGGGCCGCGCCGGTGTCCGCCGCCGCGCCGGCGGCGTCGAAGGGCTGCACCAACGCCGGGTCCGTGCCGAAGTCCGCCCGCACCGTGCCCATCGGCGACGTCGACGGGGACGGCCGTGACGACACCGCGTTCTACGCAGCGGTCCCCGGAACCACCGACGCCCAGGGGCACTACGACTACGGCATCCACACGGCCGCGGGCGGGGTGATCAAGGTCCGCGACCGCATGAAGGGGATCAACGTGCACAGCGGCTGGTTCTCCGGCACCGACGGCATGGGCTTCGTGGCGGTCATCGACGACACGGAGACCGCGACCCTCTACGCCTTCCGCGGCTGCAGGCTGATCCAGCCGCAGCACGTGGGCGGCGGCGCGTACCTGATGAAGATCGGGAACCGCGCGAGCGGCGCCACCGGCGTGGCCTGCAACGACCTGAACGGCGGCGTCCTGCTCGAGCGCGCGACCGCCCGCAAGCGCAGCAACGGCAACTACGACATCGTGCGGACCATCATCACCGTCAGCGCGGACGGGAAGACCGCGAAGCAGCAGAGCGGCTCGGGCAGCACGACCGTGCGCTGGTCGAACCTGAAGCCGAGCGACAAGCGGGTGAAGCAGGCCCGCGCCAACTACTGCAACGACGTGCCCAAGGTCGACGCCCGCCTCGACTGAGGCGGGCCGGGTCGTCATCGTCGACCGTGCGCTCGCCGGGCGCCGGGCGCCGGGAGCCGGGCGCCGGGCGCCGGAGTCGAGCAGGCGGCACTCCGACGCACGATGCGGCTGATCGCGGCCGCGATCAGCCCCGCTGCTGCACGTCGGCGGAGCCGCTCGGGAGCGCTCATGCGGTCAGCCCAGCACTCGGGAGGAGCCGGCGGGAGCCGGTTCAATGCTCACCGTCACGGCTCCGCGTGCTTGATCCGGGTCAGCACGAGTGCGGTGCCGCTGGCGCCGACGAGGCCGGCGCCGAGGGCGAGGAGGGCGGCGGCGATCTTCGATGTCCAGAACAGCCCGGTGACGTTGCCGGGCCAGTAGCTGGTGCTGCTGAGCGGCGAGTACGCGGTCCAGCCGAAGCTCGCAGCACCGAGCGGCGTGCTTCCGAGGACGAGCGCGGTGCCGAAGCCCGCGCTGAGGATCCCGACGGCCAGCAGCAGGACGAGCGACCAGCGCTTCATGCCGTGACCGTACTGCGGCGGTCGGGGGTTCTTGGGTGGAGCAACGGCGGTGCGCACTGCTGCTCGCCTTCAGTCGGCGATGGTGCTGATCGATCGCGTGGAGACGCTGACCGCGTCGCCGTAGCGCTCGGTCAGCGCCACCGCGTCGGCGTCGGTGTAGCGGCTCAGGGTGATGCGGACCGTGCCGGTCGCTGGGTCAGGGCCCCACCGGGCCAGGTCGAGGCGGTGGTTCTGCAACCAGGCGCCGTCGCGCGTGATGCGCGTGTTCAGACGGTCGAGCTGCGCCCTGCTGTTCCAGCTGGTGGTCAGGTGCAGCTGTGCCGCGTCGGCGATGGCCCGGTCGGCGCTGGGCGCCGCGGCCTGTGCATTGGCGAAGGCAGCCGTGAAGACCGCCGTCTCGCGGCCGTAGGTGCCGGAGTAGAGGGTCGCCTCCACGCCGTCGCTGACGACCGCCAGCTGGACCAGCGAGGGGCGCCGCCCCACGGCCTCCTCCATGCTGCTCGCGATGCGTGCCGCGACCGCGTTCGCCTCCTGGTCGGTGGCGAAGTCGGGGGAGGTGTCGACCTTGATCACGTTCACCGCGTAGGCGGCGCACGACGCGCTGGCGGCGCAGTACGTCTGGACCCCGTCGACGAAGATCGAGATGGATCCGGTCGGGGCAGCGGTCGGCAGGCGGACCTGCTTCTCGAATGCTCCGGACGGGTAGGCCGTGACGGTGCCCAAGGGGAACCGGTGCTGGGTGCGGTCGTCGACGGCGGTCAGGGTGAGCCGGCGGTCGTCGCTGAAGCGGACGGCGCAGGTGCTGGCCGAGACGCTGACGGTGAAGACCTGCCCCGCCCGCACGACGTGGTCGGAGGTCTCGGGGAAGCGCGGCGAGCAGTGCGCGGCCTCGGGGTCGACGAGGGCGCACCCCGCCGTGCCGATCAGGCACAGCAGCGTCACGCCGGCGGCCAGCAGGGTCCGCAGCCGACGCCTCATGTCGAGGAGTGTCCAAGCCGCCCGCGTGCATCTCAAGAGGGCGAGGTCTCGACCGATCACCCCGCTGCGGGCTCAGTCCCCGCGGACGAGCCTCAGCCATCAAGGCCCGCGGGCGGCGGCGCCGGACAGGGAGCCCTCGCAGGGCGGTGGGATGATCCCTCGGGTCCTGCAGGCGTCACATCGGGGGTGGGGGATGAGCGGTCCGAAGCGCATCGGGTTCGTGCACCTCGCACCCTTCAAGGCGGAGGATCCGGGGACGGGCCTCCGCGAGACCGTCGACCTGTTCCGGCACGCGGAGGACCTCGGGCTCGACAGCGGCTGGCTGCGCACCCGCCACCTGCAGCGCGGCGTCTCCTCGCCGGCGGTGCTGTTCGGTGCGATCGCGACGGTCACGCAGCGCATCGGGCTGGGCCACGCAGTGATCCCGCTCGAGTTCGAGAACCCGTTCCGCCTGGCCGAGGACCTGGCGACCGTCGACGTGCTCTCCGGCGGGCGGCTCCAGCCCGGCCTCAGCGTGCACCCGCCCCGGTACCCGGACGAGGTCAACGACCTCGTGCACGGGGAGGGGTGGCGGCAGGAGCGCTACGACTACTCCCGCATCGAGCGCCTTCGCGAGCTGCTGCGCGGCGCCCCGGTGCGCGAGCCCGAGGCGTACGAGGGCTTCGGCGGCGACATCGACTCGGACCGGGTCGAGCCGCACAGCCCCGGCCTGGCGGACCGGCTCTGGTACGGCGGCGGCTCGCTGCGGTCCGCCGCCTGGGCGGGCTCGGCCGGCCTGCGCTGGCTGGTCAGCAACATCAGCAGCACCGAGGAGGGCGTGCGCGACTTCGCGCAGGCGCAGCGGAACCAGATCGACCGCTACCGGGCCTCCAGCGCGGACCCGGCCGCGGCGCGGGTGGCCGTCGCGCGCGTCGTCGTCCCGCTCGACGGCGCGACCGACGGGCAGCGGCGGCGCTACCGGGAGTACGTCGAGCGGCGCACGCTCCGCACGACGCAGGTGCACGGCCGGAACACGATCATCGCCCCCGACCTGATCGGCACCACGGACGAGCTGGTCGAGCAGATCCGCGCGGACGCGGCGTTCCAGGCGGCCGACGACCACCTGTTCGAGCTGCCGTTCGAGTTCGAGCGGCAGGACTGGGAGCACATCCTCGAGCAGCTGGCCACGCGGGTCGGGCCCGGCCTCGGCTGGCAGCCGGGCGCGAACGCCTGACGGTCGGGTCCGATCCGGCCGCTGATCAGGCCTGGAGCCGGGACGCGTCCCCGAGGCCGTGGTACGTGCGGTCGTGGTAGACCAGCGGCGCCGAGGCGGGGCCGGTGCGCGGCGGCGCGGCCTGCAGGGCGTGCACGGCGATGAGGGTCGAGCCGCCCGCCTCCATCCGGTTGACGACGCGGCCGCGGATCCAGGTGTGCGCGTCGGGGAAGTAGGGCTCGCCGGTCAGCAGGCGGCTCCAGGTGCTGCGGTCCGCGAACCGGTCGATGCCGCTGGTCGCGCACAGCCGCGCCAGCCACAGCTGGTCGACCGTGAGCAGGTGCACCATCACGGTCTCGGCCCGGCTGATCGTGGGGGCGGCCGACGAGGTGCTGGAGACGGAGAAGACCAGCAGCGGCGGCTCGGCGCTGACGGAGAAGACCGAGGTCGCGGTCAGCCCGACGGGTCCGTCGCCGGCGTCCGCGGTGATCACCGCGACGCCGGCCGCGTGGTTGCGGAACGCGCCCTTGAACTCCTCGGGCGACAGGCCCTCGATCTCCGCGTCCCCGATCGGCAGCACCTCGCCGTGGTCCTGCGCCTGCTGGCTCATGGGTGCTCCCGCCGCTCGTCCATGCACCGGGTGTCCGGTGCCGCTTCCAGCGTCGCGGGTGCTCGCTTGATGCGCGACCCGTGTTGCGGCGTGTGACGCAGCGCCGACATCGCTGAGGCGGGCCAGACTGCGGCGTGAGCGGACCGACCTACGCCCTGAGGCTTTATCGCGGACGGGTGCCCCCGCAGGGACTCGAACTCGGATCTAGGCCCCGACGCGCCGGTCTCGCAGGGCAAAACCCGCATAACTACGGGGTTCTTCGATCACGAGAACGGGCCGAAATTACCGCGTTTCGATCCACTTGTGCAGTTTTT
>JAKONM010000047.1 GCA_022701925.1 Microbacteriaceae bacterium | reverse complement strand
GGGAAGACGCCCTCGACGTCTTAAAGGGCGGCGGCTTCACCAACCTCGTCGAGGACCGGCTCGACGGCTCCTACTCCTACGTGTTCGACGGCGCCTTCGGCTCCCTCGACCACGCCCTCGCCAACGGCTCCCTGAACGGCCAGGTCACCGGCGTCACCGAGTGGACCATCAACGCCGACGAGGCGGACGCCCTCGACTACAACCTCGATTTCGGCCGCGACCCGGCCTCCTTCGACGGCCGCGTCGCCGCCCGCGCCTCCGACCACGATCCGGTCCTGGTCGGCCTGCGCCTCGACCGGACCGGGCCGAGCCTGGTCTCGGCGAGCCCCGCCGACGACGCGGCGGGGGTCGCGGTCGGCGCCGACATCGTGCTCACGTTCAATGAGGCGGTCCGGGCGGGCACGGGCAGCATCACGCTCGGCGACGGGGCCGGCGACGTGCGCACCATCGCGGTCGGCGACACGGCGCAGGTGATCATCCGCGGCAACACCGTGACGATCGATCCCACCGCGGAGCTGCGCGCGGGCGCGACCTACGCCGTGATCGTGCCGGAGGGCGCGCTCACGGACGCTGCCGGCAACGCGTTCGCCGGGCTCGCGCCAGAGCAGCTCGACTTCACCACGCGACCGGCGGCACCGATGACCTACACGCTCCAGATCCTCCACGCCTCCGACTGGGAGGGCGGACTGCTTGCCACGCAGCGCGCGGCGAACTTCGCGGCGATCGTCGACCGGCTCGAGGACGCGACCCCGAACTCGATCACGCTCTCCACCGGCGACGGCTGGATCCCGAGCCCGTTCTACATCGCGGGCGCCGACCCACAGCTCGCGCCGACCTACAACGGCGTTTACAACCAGCTCTTCGGCCTGTCGGGCGCCGACGCCTACACGCGGCTCACCGCCTCGGCGGGGCGCGCCGACGTCACCATCCAGACCATCATCGGCGTCCAGGCCGCGGTGTTCGGCAACCACGAGTTCGACGCCGGCCCCACCGAGATCGCCAACATCATCGGCGCCAATCTCGGCACGAGCCCGGGGGCGGCCGACGACACCTGGGTCGGCGCGCAATTCCCCTACCTGTCGGCCAACCTGAATTTTGCCCGCGAGGCCGCCCTGTCGGGCCTCGTGCACCGCGACGGGGACCTCGCGGGCTTCGCCGCCACCGGACCGACCTCGACCCAGACCGGCACCGGCGCCGACAAGATCGCCCGCTCGACCATCCTCGTCGAGAACGGCGAGAAGATCGCCTTCGTCGGCGCGACGACGCAGCTGCTGCCGCTTCTCTCGACCACCGGCAACGTCACCGTCGAGGGCTTCACCGGCAGCGACCAGATCCGGCTGCTCGCCGACCAGATCAACGCGGAGGTCGACCGTCTGCTCGCCGCCAACCCCGACCTGAACAAGGTGATCGTCGGCACGCACCTGCAGCAGCTCGCCAACGAGCAGGCGCTGGCGCCGCTCCTGCGCAACGTCGACGTGCTGATCGGCGGCGGCTCGCACACCCTGCTCGCCGATTCCGACGACCGCCTGCTGCCGGGCGACACGGGGGGCGGGGCCTACCCGCAGTTCTTCACGAACGCCAGCGGCCAGACGCTGGCGCTGGTGAACACGGCCTCCGAATATTCCTATGTCGGGCGCCTCACCGTCACCTTCGATGCTGAGGGCAACGTGATCCGCGAGTCGATCACGCCGGCGACCTCGGGGGCGGTGGCGGTGGACGACCGCAGCGTGACCGACCTGTGGGGCTCGCGCGAGGCCGCCTTCGCGCCGGGCACCAAGGGCAACCTCGTCCACCAGGTGATCGAGGGCCTCGACGCCGCCGACGACGGCGTGCAGGAGAGCGCCGGCATCGCCGACGTGATCCGCCAGCAGGACGGCAACATCCTGGGCCGCACCTCCGTCTACCTGGAGGGCCGCCGCGGCGAGGTGCGCACGCAGGAGACCAACTTCGGCAACCTCTCGGCCGACGCCAACCTTTGGTACGCCAAGCAGTACGATGCCGGGGTCGTCGTCTCTATCAAGAACGGCGGCGGCATCCGCGACTCGATCGGCTCGTTCTCGACCACCGGCGGCACCACCGCCGAACTGCCGCCCGCCGCCAACCCGGCCGCCGGCAAGGCGGCAGGCGACATCTCGCAGCTCGACGTCGCCAACGCCCTGCGCTTCAACAACGCCCTGGCGCTGGTCACGGTGACGGCGGCGGAGCTGGAACGCGTGCTCGAGCACGCCGTCTCCACGGTGGCGCCGGGCGCCACCCCCGGCGCCTTCCCGCAGATCGGCGGCATCAGCTTCTCCTTCGACGCCACGCGCCAGGGCCAGACGCTGGGCATCGACGGCGCCGTCACCCGCGAGGGCCAGCGCATCGTCTCGGCGGCGATCGTGGACGCGGACGGCTACCTCGTCGACACCCTGGTGCGCGACGGCCAGCTCGTGGGCGATCCCAACCGCGCCATCCGCACGGTCACCCTGGACTTCCTGACCAACGGCAGCGCCGCCGCGCCGGGGTTGGGGGGCGACAACTACCCATTCCCGGCCTACGGCGAGGACCGGGTCGCGCTGCGCGGCGCCACGCCGAGTTCCCTGCCGAACGCCCAGACCTTCGCCGCGCAAGGGACGGAGCAGGACGCGCTCGCCGAGTATCTCGGGGTCTTCCACAGCGTCCAGCCGTTCGATCAGGCCGACACCGACCCCGTGGCCGACACCCGCATCCAGAACCTCGCATTCCGCAACGACGCCGTGCTGGCGCGGGGCGTCTCCCTCGCGGGGACCGACGGCGACGACGTGCTTCAGGGCACGCCCTTCGCCGACCGGATCCTCGGAGGCGCCGGCGACGACACCATCGTCAACAGCGCGGGCGACGACATCCTGCTCGGCGGCACGAGCCCGGGCGGGCGCGGCACCGACACGCTGGTGTTCAACGCGTCCTTCGCGCAGATCACCGTCGGCGAGCCCGGCGGCCTCACCCTGATCTCCGGTCCGGAGGGCCAGGACCGGGTCGGCGGCTTCGAGCGCTACCTGTTCTCGGACGCCACCATCGTGACGGACGACGGCCAGCCGCTGGTGGACGACCTGTTCTACCTGTCGCGCAACCCGGACGTGGTCCGGGCGGGCCAGGACGCGGACGCGCACTACGCCCAGTACGGCTGGCGCGAGGGCCGCGACCCCAACGCGTTCGTCTCGACCTCCGGCTACCTCGCGGCCAACGCGGACGTGAGGGCGGCGGGCGTCAACCCGGTCGAGCACTACCATGCGGACGGCTGGCGCGAGGGCCGCGACCCCGGCGCCGCCTTCGACACCCAGTTCTACCTCGCGACCAACCCCGACGTGCGGGCGGCCGGCCTC